>CAZFLA010000056.1:0-20009 GCA_964519405.1 uncultured bacterium | reverse complement strand
TCGATGCTAAGGTTGCTAACGAAGCAGAAATCAAAGCAGTCGAAGACGGCGTATCCGATGCCATCTTCAACAACTTCAAACTCGCTGTTGATATAGATGTTAGCCCTCGCGTTGAACTAATGATGCCAGGCAATCTGCTAGAGCAGACAATGTTCAGCAACCAGCGTGTTGAAAGCCTTGATACCACACGCGAGCCAGATGCCCTTATGCCAATGGCAGAGAACCCTCGTGTGAAGCGACTAGCTTCCCGCAGTCGATCTGGTGTCGATGCTAATGGTGTGGCAATTCCAAAGGGACGCTGCATTGGTATCCGCGACGGTATTTTCGAAGCCATTATCGACTCGTTCTACACTGATCCTACCCTCGTTGCTTACGGTGAAGAGAACCGTGACTGGGGTGGTGCATTTGCTGTCTACCAGGGCCTCACTGAAGCCATGCCTTACCATCGTGTATTCAACAGCCCAATTTCCGAAGCTGCTATCGTTGGCACCGGAGTTGGTTACTGCCTAGAGGGTGGACGAGCGATTGTCGAACTGATGTATTGCGACTTCGTCGGCCGCGCTGGTGACGAAATCTTCAACCAGATGTCCAAGTGGCAGTCGATGAGCGGCGGTATCCTCCGCATGCCATTAGTGTTGCGTGTATCTGTAGGATCCAAGTATGGCGCACAGCACAGTCAAGACTGGAGTGCTATGATGGCACATATTCCAGGTTTGAAAGTGGCCTTCCCTGCTACTCCATACGATGCTAAGGGTCTTATGTATACCTCCCTTACCGGCACAGACCCTGTAGTCTTCTTGGAAAGTCAGCGCATCTATGATATGCCAGAGCTGTTCCACGAAGGCGGCGTTCCAGAAGGCCGATATGAAATCCCATTTGGTGAGCCAGATGTGAAACGCGCTGGAACCGACATCACTATCTTGTCGATCGGTGCTATCCTTTATCGTGCACTAGATACAGCTAAGATCCTGGAAAAAGAATATGGCATCTCGGCTGAAGTCATTGATGCTCGATCGATCGTGCCTTTCAATTACGACCTCGTCATTGAGTCCGTAAAGAAGACAGGTAACATCATGTTGGTATCTGACGCATGTGAGCGCGGCAGCTTCCTTCACACCATGGCCAGCAAGATCAGCCAGTTCGCATTTGACGAACTCGATGCACCTCCAGTAGTTGTTGGTGCCCGTAACTGGATCACCCCTGCAGATGAAGTAGAAGAGTCCTTCTTCCCATTCCCTGCAGATATGCTGGATGCCATTCACACGCACATCATGCCTTTAGCTGGTTATGAAGCTAAACGCCCATGTGGCAACGAAGAGATGGAACGCCGAAGTAAACTCGGTATCTAGTCTTCGATTAGGTAAACTAGGGGTAGGCAGCGTTAAGCTGCTTACCCCTTTTCCATTTTGTTCCAATGATGAGGTATTGATATGGATGAGCAGTTTATCGTCGACTTGTTGAATAATGCCATTTCTGGGCGCGATTGTGACCATATGACGGTATATGTGGATTCATATGACAGTAGTGCCATTCGGTTCGCCAACTCACAACCTACCCAAAATCAATCGTCTGCTAATGTGAGTGTGGAGGTCTGTGCTGCATATGGTCAGCAAGTTGGCCGTGCTGTATGCAATCTCTTAGACAAAGCTTCCATCAACAGCACTGTCTTAAAAGCTCAGAAAATCGCCAAAGTTACCCCACCAAACATCGAATACATACCGCCTAGCTCACATGCATTGGTGACCAACTCATTGCTATCGAATACACCAAGTACAGACGATATCAAAGCCTTGTTAAGCGCACAGGTTGGTTCATGCCTTCAGACAGCTAATGAGACAAGCTCCTTGGCCGCTGGTTTAGCGGAGCACCGAGGTGGAACGATTTATTTTGCATCCAGCGGTGGTCAGTGTGTCAGTCAGCCGTATAGTTACGCATCCTGCCGATGTTCACTGCGTTCACAATTTGGCAGCGGTTATGCAGAGGCTTCCGCAAACACACCACAAGAGATAGACGCGTTAACGACAGCGAAGCTGGCTGCACACGATGCCGAAGATCTGCCGGTTGTGGATGTAGAGCCTGGCGCATATCCTCTACTAATGACGCCTTTAGCATTTCAAGAGTTTTTGAATTATGTCACTTACTTTATGGATTCCCGAGCGGCAGACGAGCATCGAAGCTGTTTCAGCAATAAGCTGAAACAACCAGTGGCATCAAGCTACTTTAGCATGTTTTCTAGACCAACAGACAATATTGTGCCGCGCCTGTTATTTGACCGGGAAGGAAATAGCATAAAGGATGTTGATTGGATACGAGACGGTCAACTGGTTAACCTAAGTAATGATCGGTATTGGGCAAGCCAGTCTGGCAGAGAATTTGTTGGCAGGCCCTCAAATATCATCATTCCAGGTAAAGAACGAAGCCTTGAAACGATGATTGGCGACATTGAGTACGGGCTGCTTGCCAGCAGGTTCTGGTATATACGTCATGTGGATGCTATGAAGCTGTCACTTACCGGTATGACAAGGGATGGTTTCTTCTTAATAGAGAACGGCAAAATCACTGCACGTGTGCGGCATATGCGCTTTAATGAAAGCCCGCTTAATGTGTTGCCATGTATTAGGGATATTGGTAAGCAGCAGCGTGTAGGCAATAACTGGTATATACCACCGGTTACAGTTGACGAATTTCACTTTACAAGCAAAACCACATTCTAATTAGCAACATGCAGTATTGTGATGCAGGGTCACATCAGAAAAACACGGGCGGCAGAATATATAACTCATTCTGCCGCCCGATTTGCTTTACCTGGCTACTACAGCTTAGAAGATATCTTGAAGTTTATCTCCTGCTGTTCTGGATTGGTGTTCTCAGGGAAAGTGCCTTCATACTTGCTCATCAATACAGATAGCTGCATGTCTGCACTTTTCGATATCGGTGTCTTGAATGCTAGCTTATATGTTGCCTGGTCGTTATTGTATTTTCCGCCAGCTTCCAGCAAGCTGTATCCACCATTAAGCACTGAGTCCTTATCCAGTCGGAACTCGAAATTAAGTCCTGTTTTCCTGCTCATCTCAAGTGTCTGGATGTTCTTGTTAAGCCCATATGTTCCCGAAAGCACAACGCACTTTAGATCAGCGCTTAATGTTGCTTGGGAAGTTTCTGTTAACAGAACCTTACCTGTTGCATCTTCAGGGTAATTAATATACGACCCTGTAAAGCTAAGCGACTTGCCAGACGATATCTTGAGTGAAAGGTTAAGTGTATCAGGAAGATCCTGACCTGTTGCCTTTCTCATTTTCTGGAATCCAGTAAACTCAATCCCCGATATCGGTGCTATGCTCGCTTTCAACAATTGTGTTGTGGTGTATTTCGAGTTAGCACCTGATGTTTGTATGCTGCCTGTGATGTTCGTCGTTTTGCTGAGTTGCGCGCTGACTAAAGCGGACTGGCTTAGCATCTCTGCACTGCCTACATGCTTTGTACCGGCACCTATCTCAAGCTGCAGATCCTTAGTAGGCTTTGCAACGACACCAACTTCTTGACTGACTTCCTCAGTAGTGAGGTCTCCCGTTTTCTGAGTGTACGTAGTCTTCAAGCCCAACGATTTAGATGTATCTGTTTGAATCTGCATAGATTTTGTAATCATAGACTTGTCATTCACTTCATCTACTGTATATGCAGACTTTACAGCCAGTCTTTCATCTTTCTTTGTAGCTAACTCAAAAGCGGACTTCACTACGTTGTTGTCGAGATCATTTCTCGACATGTAGTCATCATTATTTGATTGGCGTAAAGCAGTTAATACTGCGTGTTTGCCAAGATCAAATACGCCAGTCAGCTTCATGTTATTGGTGATGCTGTTTCCATTATCAAGAGCATCGCGAGTAACTAATGTCTGCTCCGCACCAAACGAACCAAACTTGCCGTTGAGGTTATATCTTGTCAACGTCGTTGCAGCATCTAAAACACTACTGCTCTGGAATATCTGCTGCACGTATGCATTTTGGTTTTTCCCAGTCCAAGCTAAACTGCCTTGGTTGGTCAAAGTGCGAATAGCGCCATCATCATTAATGCTGTGAGCTAGACCATATATCGTATTCTGTCCCGTCAGCGAATAGGCTACGTTACGGGTTTCTAGGCTCACACCATTCTTGTCTATAAACGACTGAACAACATCCAGCTTACTGCCCTTGTTGTTATATCCGATGATACTGGTTTGGGTATCTGTTCGGATATTTCCATCATCGACTATAGTATTGATCAACTGCAGTGCGGTATTAGGAAGGCTCAGCGCAAGCTGCCCTTTCGAGTTCTCAAGATCCACACCGTTCTTATTGACTAATGATGTAGCATAGTCAAACTGACCATTTTTTAGCTTATACTGCAGACTTCCTGTGCGAGTATCGACTTCATTCTTACCGTCATCAACATAGTTGTGACCTAAAGTCACGTTCGAGTTGAATACGTTCATGTTCAAAGATGAAGCCGTGTTCTCCAACATTGTGCCATTCTTGTCGGTCAATGTGGAGTTATAGTTCAAGGCTCCAAATGCGAACTTCTGCTGAAGTTTCGATGTGTTTGTCTCAACGATGGTTTTGCCATCATTCACAGTAGTTTGCCCAAAACTCGCTTCGGTGTTCTTTGTTGTATATCCTAATGCCGTATTGGTATTCTCAGTGACGGTACCGTTAGTGTTGCTGCCTTGAGTGGAAGTATACGCAAGCGATGTGGTCTTCCCCTTCAAGTTCAACGTCGTTTGGTCCGTTGTCTGCGTATTTGAGCCATCTTGAGCTTCAGTCCGGTTGAACCCCATCGCAACTGTTTGATTAGGGTTGAAGGCTAACCCGTAGTTTCGAGTTTCCTTATCAGCACCATTTGACTGATCCTGAGTTAACCCTAACACGGCGCTAACAGCAGAAGACGGATTTAGCTTCATAGCAAGCTTCCTCACATCAGTCCCCTGTCCTACGCCGAACAAATTGCTGGACTTAAACTCGCTACCTGTTTGAAGCAGTTCACCTGACACTTCTGCAAAACCAACTTTGAAGCCGCTGGCTAGTTTCATTGCGGTAGTGTCACCGCTGTTTTCAGCACCAGAAGCAGAGCTCAGAACAGTTCCTGAGAAGTTGAAGCCACTAGCACCCTTAAGCTCAGTAGCGACCCCGAGGGCACCATAACCTATGGAGTTAGCTCCACCTTTACTGGTGAAGTTGCCAACTAGATTCAACTTGCCGCTTCGTCCTTGAGTAATCAGCTGCTCAACAGGAACTGAAATGGTTCCTTCGTTCTTCTTCGCCCCAGCTGCTCTATCGTAGCTAATCACCACATTTTCATTTGTTGTGATGGGCCTCATAAAGGCAACCATACCTGTGGCGTATTCAATCTTGTAGTCGATATCTCGAAGCATGCTCTGACCGTTTATGGTAATACGTTCTGTCTTTTCAACTATGGGTACATAGTTCAGCACGTATGGGCCAGAAGAGTTTCGGCCCGTCACACGGTCTACAATTCTGGAGGCACCATTCATCATATTTATGTTCATTAACTCATTGGCGTTAGTTTGCGCAAACGAGTGCACCGACAACATGCACGAAGCCGTTATCAGTGTCATTAATGAAGCAATCTTAAGCTGTTTGGTCATGATGAATCACCTCTCGACACTTCTATTATATAGTGAATGCACTATAAAAGTATCGATATTTCGATGAATCTCGAAAGATTCCCGATTTAATTCTTGCTGCTAAACAAATAGACGATCATCTCGCATTAATGTTACGCCAATAATTGTAATATATGTGGAAATTTGCGATTTGCTTAGTTGCACAAGCTATCTATTTCGCTTCATACTAAATATTGGGAATTATATCAGGCGAATCCCCCTTTACCTTCACACATCGTAAGCAAGGAGATCTTTATGCCATCGGTTTTTCAAACGAAACCTCTCTCTGTCTTGCTTCAAGAAGCAAATGAAGAAAAACGTCTCCGACGTGTTTTGGGACCATGGTCACTAACGTCGTTAGGGATCGGGTGTATTATTGGTTCAGGCATCTTCGTAGTTACCGGTATGGTTGCTCGTGATATGACAGGGCCCACACTCATTGTCTCGTTCTTAATAGCGGGTCTCGCTTGTGTTTTTGCGGCGATGTGTTATGCAGAATTTGCTTCACTCGCTCCTGTAGCTGGCTCAGCTTATACCTACGCATATGCTTCATTAGGTGAAATATGGGCATGGATTATCGGCTGGGATCTTATCTTGGAATACTCTGTAGCTGCGTCAGCGGTAGCCAATGCATGGTCAGGTCATGTGCATGACTTATTAAGCATGGTTAATATTCATCTTCCCAAGCAACTCATGGAAACACCGTTCGCCATTAATTCTGTTACTGGACATGTTGTTGCTACAGGCAGTTGGTTTGATGTCCTTGCCATGTCAATAACGTTACTTTTAAGCATCATCCTAATTAAGGGGATCAAAGAGAGCGCATGGTTCAACACCTTAATGGTCGTCATCAAGGTGTCAGTGGTGTTGTTTGTTATTGGTGCTGGAATTCCTTTGATAAATCCACATAACTGGCATCCGTTTGCTCCATATGGATGGGGCGGAATTACGATGTTCGGTCATGTTATCTGGGGCAACACCGGTCCACACGATACCCCCGTGGGCATGATGGCCGGAGCCGCCGTGTTGTTCTTCGCATTTATCGGATTTGATTCGGTATCAACCCATGCTGAAGAGGCAAAGAATCCACAACGTGATGTACCCATCGGGGTCATCTCATCACTATTGGTCGCCACGTTGCTTTATGTTGGTGTGGCTGCGGTGCTGACCGGAATGGTACCTTACAAGGATATTCCAGAAAAAGCAGCGATTGCTTCCATTTTCGCCGCTCACAACATGCCTTGGGCTCGCGTATTAGTGGACACTGGCGCCATTGTTGGCATCACATCCGTGCTGATGGTGTTGTTGCTTAGCCTCCCACGAATTCTGTTTGCGATGTCAAGAGACGGTCTGCTCCCCTCTCATTTCTTTGGAGCAGTTCATAAAAAGTTCCGCACACCGTATAAGTCAACAATCATGACGGCAATAGTAGTTGCTTTTATGAGCAGCGTTATTCCACTTAAGGTGCTCTCTGAGCTGGTCAATATCGGCACATTGCTAGCATTTGTCATCGTGTGTGCAGCAGTGCCTATCATGCGTGTCACTCACCCTGACGCTAAACGCGGATTCAAAATACCCGGCTCACCGGTAACCCCAGTTCTCGGTATCATCATATGCCTGATACTCATGTTTTCGCTTCCAGTTATCAACTGGTATCGATTGGTAATCTGGTTGATTATTGGGTTGGTCATCTATTTTGCTTACGGACGAAAACACAGTCACTTAAGCGTAGCTCAACAAAGGCTGCAAGACGAGTAGCTTGCTCACGGTGACAATACATACACTTGAGGCGTGAAGGCAGCTCCACGCCTCTTTTTGTTAGGATACTTATAGACCATGTCGCGCAGCAGATGCGCAGCCAGGAGAAGCCATCACTTGAGTGCCAGTATTATTCAAGTTAATAACCTCAAAAAGACGTTTGTCACCAACCAGAAAGATCCTGGCACAATGGGTGCACTCAAGAGCCTGATATCACGCAAAAAGAGTGCTGTTGACGCAGTAAAAGGTGTTTCTTTCAATATCGATGAAGGCGAGTTGGTGGGTTTCCTTGGCCCAAATGGTGCTGGAAAAACCACAACACTCAAAATGCTGTCGGGCATTCTCCACCCGACAGCAGGGCAAGCTCAGATTATGGGTTTTACCCCCTGGCACCGCAATGTGAAGTATCTCAACCAGATGTCTATTGTGATGGGCCAGAAGATGCAGCTATGGTGGGATCTCCCCGCTTGGGATAGTTTACTGCTGCTGAAAGAGTTGTATGGCATCCACGATGTGTTTGAAAGCAGAGTTGACGAGCTTGCCGAAATGCTGGATGTCAAACATGTTATCCACACACAGGTGCGGCGGCTAAGCCTTGGCGAACGGATGAAATGCGAGCTGCTGGCAGCCTTACTGCACAGACCAAAAGTTATGTTTCTAGACGAACCAACTATTGGGCTTGACGTTGTCTCACAAAAGCGTATCCGCGACTTCTTGAGGGTATACAACGAACAAACCAAGTCGACTATTCTGCTCACCTCCCACTACATGCAGGACGTTCAAGAACTCTGCGATCGAGTGATTATCATTGACCATGGTCAACTCATGTTTGATGGAAAACTGCAGGAACTTGTTGATAAATACGGGCAGACCCGAATGTTAACCCTCACATTTACAAAACCTGTGCAGAGAGAAGATATCGAGCGTTATGGTGACATTCATGACTTCGATGGCATACGCGCTGCTATAGAAACCAATCGTTCCGAAACCACCCAGATAGCTGCCGAAGCACTGAATAACTTACCCATCGCTGATATACTAATCGACGAAGAAGATATAAACAGCATCATTCGCAAGCTCTTTACGGAATCTCAGAATGTTCCAGGAGCAGATATCAATTAATGCGCAGTATAGCAATATATAGAGAGGATCATGTTATATGGACAAAACACCAGTCAATGTAGTTGTTGTTGGCAGTGCTAATGTAGATATGGTTGCCGTTGGTGAGCGGATACCTTCACCTGGTGAATCGCTCTTCGCAGACCGATTTTTTACTGTTCCCGGCGGAAAAGGAGCCAATCAAGCAGTTGCAGCAGCACGACTAGGTGCAAAAGTCATATTCATTGCATGTGTTGGTAATGATAGTTTTGGCGACGGAGCTATTGCAGGGTATCAGCAAGATGGTATAGACACATCCCATATCGTTCAACACCCCACTGCCCACACCGGTATTGCCCTGATCAACGTGGATGCCGAAGGACGCAACGCTATTCTTGTAGCACCTGGAGCTAATGCGGAGTTCAGCGTAGAGATGGTCGATAAATGCGAAGACATAATCGCTTCTGCAGATATCGTCGTGTGCCAGCTAGAGATACCAATGCCAGTAGTACAGCGATGCTGTGAACTCGCACATAAGCACCAACGCAAACTTCTGTTGAACCCTGCACCAGTCAAACCTATACACAATGAACTTCTTTCACTTGCCAGTGTCATCACTCCCAACGAATTTGAGTTACTGCAGCTCTTGGAGCTGCCTGCGGATACCGACGAATCCCTTGCAGCAAAACAGATGCGCAACCAAACAGGTGCCGCGATTGTAGTAACTTTGGGGAAACGCGGTGTTATGTTGTGCGACTCCGATCAACCCGCCGTGCTGCCTGGATTTGTGGTCAAAGCCGCTGACAGCACCGGTGCAGGAGACTGTTTCAGTGGAGCTTTAGCTGTTAAACTAGCAGAGGGTTGCCCGTTATGCGAGGCAATACCATATGCTCAAGCAGCGGCTGCGTTATCGGTAACGCGGATGGGTGCTCAAGCAAGCATGCCTACCCGTGAAGAAGTCGATAATTTCTTGGCCACACAGACCGGTAATTGTATATAAATCACCTAAACACATAAGGGAAGGAATATCATGACCATTCGGACTACATCAATTGCAACGGGTTTGGCTATCGTTGCTGCAGCAGCAAGCATGGCTGCATACAGCGCACCAGCCGCTAAATCCGCACCCAAAGCAGCCGTTAAAGCCGTCAAAGCGCCAGCGAATGCTGCAGCATCAGTTAACGGGGTTGTTATTACCAAAAGTGAGTTAGCGAAATTCAACTCAGACTGGCATATAGGCCAGACGCTTGATGAGCTCATCCGATTCCGCATCGTGGACCAAGCAGCAAAGAAAGCCGATATCTCCGTAACAGATAAAGAGTTAAAAGATCGACTCGCCCAAATTAAGAAAAACCTGACACAGCAAGTACCTCCAGGAAAGAGCATTGCTGCCTTCATGGCATCGAACGGTTTGACTGATGGTTATCTTAGCCAAGGTGTTAAGTTTGAGCTGCAGTTAACAAAACTCGCTACCAAAGGCATCAATTACTCCAGCTATGTAAGGGCCAGCCATATCCTTATTAAGCCTGCTGAAGTCGTAAAGGCTGAGGTAACCGCTGAGCTTACCGAAGATGCGGCTGCTAAGAAGTATCAAGACGATCTGCAGAAAGCATCTGTTGATGCTGAAGCAAAGGCCAAGACACTGATGGATGCCATCAAGGCTGGCCGCAGCTTCGAAGAGGCGGCAAAAGCTGAAGGCACCGACGGAACGAAGGATCGTGGTGGTGACCTAGGCTGGTTCGCTAAAGGACAGATGGTTGCTGAATTCGAAACCGCTTGCTTCGCACCAGGTCTTAAAGTTGGTGACCTAATCGGTCCAGTGAAGACATCATTTGGCTGGCACCTCATTAAGATCACCGGCTTTGGTGCAAACATGATCCCTGCAGACAGAGAACAGATTGCTCAGGAGCAGTCCAAGCAAGCTATTCCTCAGATTCTGCAGCAGCTTGAGAAGAATGCTAAAGTAACAAACTACCTATATCCATCTAAGTAGTACTTTAAAAACCCCATACACAGTGCGATAGTATTTTCTATCGCACTGTGCAATATTTGGAGTGTATGAGTCTCGCAGTATTAACTAACTGGAGGGTATTAAATTGAGTAAACGTCAGCTCCGCATCGGTCTGATCGGCTATCAGTTTATGGGCAAAGCGCACAGCAATGCCTATCGGCAAGTTTCTCGGTTCTTTGACGATTGCCCTGTTGAACCAGTAATGCAGGTTCTTTGTGGTAGAAATAGCGACAAGGTTGCTGTGGCAGCCGAAAAATTCGGATGGGCAGAAACGGAGACAGACTATCATAAGTTGATAGCCCGACCAGATATTGATATTATCGATATCGCTGCGCCAGGTAATATGCACGAAGAGATTGGCATTGAAGCTGCTAAAGCCGGCAAGATGGTATTGTGTGAAAAACCACTCGCGAATACACTTCAGCAAGCTAAGAGCATGTACCAAGCATCGGTAGAAGGACACGCTCTTACAGCAATCTGTCACAATTACCGATTTGTTCCTGCTGTTCAGTTAGCCAAACGGTTGATATCAGAAGGAAAACTGGGCAAGATATTACATTTTAGGGGTGTGTATCTGCAGGACTGGATTGTTGACCCGAAGATGCCTCTTGTATGGCGTCTGCAAAAAAGTATCGCAGGTTCAGGAAGTCATGGTGACTTAAACGCCCACGCTATCGATATGGCCCGATATCTAGTAGGTGAAATTGCTGAGGTTTCAGGGTTACTGGAGACCTTCGTGAAACAACGTCCCCTGCTCGCCGAAGTCGACGACCGACTTGGCGGTACCGCTTCCGATGAAATGGGCGAAGTCGATGTAGATGATGTATCGATGTTCATGGCTCGTTTTGAAAATGGTGCTATAGGCAGCTTTGAAGCCACCCGATTTGCCGCTGGCCACAAAAACCACAACAGGTTTGAAGTCAATGGCTCAAAAGGAAGCATCATATTCAACATGGAGCGTATGAACGAACTTGAGGTCTATCTGGATGATGATGCACCGGAAATTCGGGGCTTTCGTTTGGTTCAGACGACCGATGGTTGTCACCCCTATACTGCCAACTGGTGGCCTGCAGGGCACATCATTGGCTACGAACATACGTTCATTCACCTAGTGTATGAGATGTTGAAAGCGTTCAGTAAGGGCGAAAGCCTGCAGCCAGACTGGGCGGAAGGCGTTAAGAACCAGGCCGTTCTTGAAGCTGTTTCTACATCCGCAGAAACCAAACAGTGGGTTCAATTATCTTCGCTGTCATAGAACAGAGTCGATACGCACATCCCTGCTGTCGGATAATCGCTAGGTGCCGACAAACAGCATAGGAGAAGAAAGATTATGTGTGGAATCACAGGATATATTGGGCCGAAAAACGGCATTAATGTGGCTATTGACCAGTTGAAACGACTGGAATATCGCGGATATGACTCCGCAGGTGTTGCGTTTCCCCAAGGTGATGGTCTTCGTGTAATAAAAAGCGAAGGAAAAATCGCCCGTCTGCAAGAGTTACTGACTGGTGCCGATGCCACTGCCTTCGCCGCTGTTGCTCATACGCGATGGGCGACCCACGGCAAGCCCTCACACGACAATGCTCACCCGCATACCGACTGCACTGGCAAACTAGCTGTTGTCCACAACGGGATTATCGAAAACTACATAGAACTACGGCACGACCTTCAAGCCAAAGGTCATGCCTTCAGCAGTGAAACAGACACGGAAGTCATCGCTCACCTGCTTGAGGACGAATACGAAGGCAACCTGCTGGAAGCACTTCGCAAAGCGATAAAGCACATACGCGGATCGTTCGCGGTAGCCGCTTTGAGCACAACCTCCCCAGACTGCATCGTCGTCGCCCGTAAGGACAGTCCCCTAGTAATCGGCGTCGGCAAAGGGGAAAACTTCATTGCGTCGGACATTCCCGCCGTCATGAACTACACCCGTGATGTCATTATCATGGAAGACAACGAACTCGCAGAGATCACCACATCGGGCGTAAAGCTCTACACCGCTGACGGTGCTCCATTTGAGCGAACCCCTATGCATGTCACCTGGGATGATGCCGCTGCCGAAAAGGGCGGATACACTCACTTCATGCTGAAGGAGATCCATGAGGAGCCTCGCACACTGCGCGATACACTTCGCGGACACATCTCCGAAGATGGTATCGTGTCCTTCCCTGAACTCGGCATCACTGCTGAGCAGTTGAGCCGCTTTAACCGTATCGTCATCTGTGCCTGCGGCACTGCGCTGCACGCAGGTATGGTCGGCAAAGTGTTCTTCGAGAAGCTGCTGCGTCGATCTGTGGACACATGGTATGCTTCTGAATTCCGTTATGGCGACCCTATGGTCGATGAAAACACATTAGCCATTATTATCAGCCAGTCTGGTGAAACGGCTGATACCTTAGCAGCCCTTCGTGAATGCAAAAGCCGTGGAGCCACCACATTAAGCATCGTCAACGTGGTAGGCAGTTCCATCGCCCGCGAATCCGACCATGTGCTGTATACATATGCCGGTCCTGAGATCTGCGTCGCGAGCACAAAAGCATACATCACCCAACTTGCAGTGCTCTACCTTATAGGTGTCTACCTTGCTCAACTGGAAAACAGGCTGACTCCAGAGCAAACCAGCACCTACATCAACGGTATCCAAAATCTGGATTCCTTTGTTGATGCTGTTCTGCAGCGCGAGTATGACATCAAGGTGTTGGCTGACAAGCTGTATAAGTCCACATGCTTCTTCTATCTAGGAAGGGGTTTCGACTTTGCGGTGTCCCTTGAAGCGGCCCTAAAGCTAAAAGAAATCAGCTATATCCACGCGGAAGCCTACGCAGCCGGTGAGATGAAGCATGGGCCTTTGGCGTTGGTCGAACCAGGCGTCACCGTTGTGTGCTTCGCAACACAGCCCAACACATTCGAGAAGATGGTCAGCAATATCAAGGAAGTCAAAGCACGTGACGGATTTGTGTTAGCGGTCGCGTATGAAAAAGACTACGCCTTGCTATCGCAAGTTGCCGACTCCGTGTTGATCATCCCTGACTGCCCACCGGAATTCGCTCCGTTGGTTTCGATTGTGCCGATGCAGTTGCTGTCCTATTACATCGCACTGCTTCGCGGATGTTCTATTGACCAACCGCGCAACCTAGCCAAGAGCGTGACCGTCGAATAACCTACTCACGCATCTCAATAACGGCGTATGGGGATATCCTCATGCGCCGTTTACTATAAGGACGTTCCCGTGAGGTATGATTGTGAAATTCATGTTATTGATCTTCCTAGCATCAGTGCTGCTGACACTAGTCAGTTCAGCAAGAGTATACGCTGCTGACCATGTGACCACACCCGACTTTCCAGTCATTGATGATGCATTCATACACGGCTACACCCACAACAAAGTCATCGAAACCATAGATGGCGTTGAATACCCCACCATCACCATTCAGTGTGTTGATAATGGCGTTCATCGATCAGATATCGCTAATGAAAAGCGTGGTTGTTCTATCTGGACACGCGACATCTACTGGGGCAGTTTGGGTTGGCTTCAAGCTGGCGGCCCAGAGGTCATCGAGCGTATTCGCACCTCAATTCTGGTGCTCATCGCTGCGAAAAACAAGAATCTGGCTGATGGTCACGTCAAAAACTGGCCGAATAACGACGGCCGTTATTACGTTCCGCAAGCCTGGACATCGGGTGGGCAGATAGCTAATGACTTCTTCCCATATGACTCCGAATCGCAGGCTGACTTCCTGCTGTTGACACATCATTACTGGGTAATGACACACGACACCGCATTCATAAAATCCATCTGGAACGAGATTCAATATGTCACTAAAAACATTGAGTTGATGGATACCAACGGCAACTATATCCCCGACAGATTATGGGGTTCATACGACTACCAGTATATTCACACGGACCAAGAAGAGCCGTTAATGAGCGCCAAGGCATATGCTGCTTACCGCAGTGTTGCGGAATTGGCATCAACACTGGGCGACAAAGCGGAAGCGAAAAGACTGAGAACCCTTGCGACTAAACTGCGTAATGCCATGAATAAACCCATCGATAAAGGCGGGTTATGGAAGCCACTTCCTGACGGCGGCGGATATTATGTCAACTACCGATCTATAGAGAAGGGCAAGCAGATGGTAGATGATCAGTTCATACCATACGAGAACCTCGTGCCCATGTTCTTCGGAACGATGAGCGATCAACAAGTTCGCTGTGCCTTCCGCTATCTTGATGCCAACTACACCAAATACTATGAGCACAAATGGGGACCGATGTATACAGCACCGGCGGGCAAGGCAGATAACTCAGTGCTCACAAACTCCACCACCCCATGGTTAGCGTTCCTTGATGTCTACCTTCGATGCAAACACAACTGGGTGACAAATCGATCAAACATATTCGGCGACCTCATGAAGCACGCATATGATATCCCTGCGGCGCCCTTTACTGAGGGTGCAGGAGTAACAGGCTGCCTGACAGGCGGAGCTGGACGAAGCTGGGATAACGGCAACTTCTTTCATTGCTTGATATCAGGGATATACGGCATTGAAAAAACAGAAACCGCGATAGTTGTTTCCAATCCCACCAATCTAGATGGGTATCGGCTAACTGAACTCAATAACCTGCAGTGGAGAGAAGCCACATACAACATCAAGTGGAATGGCTCCGGCAGCAAGATCGCATCGGTAGCCATAGACAACACACCCATCAAGCCGACTGGTAAGTATTATCGCCTTAGCCGAAAAACCGGCAGCCATCAAGTTACCATCACCCTGAAATAGCTAATATGGGCGATCATTCACTCGATCGCCCTAAATACCGTTTCATATACTGGTTTTATGCTAGACACTCCCATCGTAATTCAAGTAATATGAACCTAACAGGTATCTATTTATTGATGCACGTACGGGAGGCTAATCAATGATTTCCCAAGCCACTACATATAACCCTTCAGCTCGTATCGCCGCGCTGCGTCAGCGCGCCATGAGCCAACCTCCGGAGTTGTTTTTCGGATGGTCGCGCACATACTGTTACATGAAGGGATGGCAGCAGGCACCGCAGTGCTCCATGCCAATACGCAACAGCATCGCGCTGAGTGAAATCATAGAGCATATGCCACTAGTGGTGGCTGAAGGTGAAATCCTTGTTGGTGAACACGGTAATGTGGCCGGTGATTGGCGTCAGATATGCAACTTCTATCGCGAATTACCTGCGGACACCGAAAAAGCCATCCGCGACAGCCACCTGGGAGAGAGTCAACAAGAAGAACTGATTAGCTGGCTCAAGCAAAAGCCCTTTGATTTCATGGCATATGCACCTGTCAGTGAGTTGCCCAGTGAAGTCAGTTTGGCATGTGAGGCAGGTGTTCTGCTCGGTTTCGGAACAGACCTCAATCACAGTATCCGCGGATATGAGAAGGTGCTCACACAAGGTTTTGTGGGCATCGCAGATGACATTGAGCGTCAGTTAGCGAGTTTGAATCCTATCGACCCCGAAACCCCTCGTAAACGTGACTTCCTTACATCTGCACTTAATGTTGCACATGCAGCGATGATGCTCGGAGCGCGTCATGCACAGTATCTTCGCAGCATGTCAGAAACGACCGATGATCCCCAACAAAAAGCCGAATGGCTGGAGATTGCCGATGTGTGTTCGCGAGTGCCTGCATACCCCGCTCAAAGCTTCCGTGAAGCCGTTCAGTCGCTGTGGTTTGCCCACATCATCACCGTATGGGAAGATGGCATCAATGCGAATGGGATTGGCCGTTTAGACCAGTTCCTGTATCCGTATTACCGCAACGACATCGACAATGGCATTATCACCAAAGACGAAGCAGCCGAAATACTCGCAGCTTTATGGGTGAAGCTCTACCAGTCTTATGATGTTCAACAGATGATGATTGGCGGCCAATTATCAGATGGCAGCGATGCGGTGAACGATCTCTCATATTTAGTGCTTGATGTCACAGAAGGTCTAGAATTCACGCGTTGTCTATCTGCGCGTTTGCATAAATCCAGCCCTCAGCAGTTTGTGTCCCGTTGTGTCGACCTACTCGCCAAAGGAGGAGGCGTGCCTTTCTTCTTCAATGACGAGGTGCTAATTCCTTCCCTACTCGATAAAGGTGTGTCGTTGGAAGATGCCCGCGGATATGCCGCAATCGGCTGTGTGGAGATCACAATCCCCGGAAAGGCATACCCACACGCAGTCAGCAACTGGATTAACACGGCGAAATGTCTAGAGCTTGCCATTAACGATGGTGTCGACATGTTGACAGGCAAGCAGGTTGGACTAAAAACAGGCTCACTTGAGCAGTTCAACAGCATGGAGCAAGTGTGGGACGCTTATAAACAGCAGTTTGAGTATTTCGCCGATTTGGCAGTGCTGGGCTCCAACACCGCCGATATCGCCCATAGATATCAATACCGTCTGCCCTATCTCTCGATACTCACCGACGATTGTGTCGCTAAAGGTAAGGACATCATCGAGGGCGGTGCTAAGTACAACTACCACAGCAGTGCGGTGTTTGGCATGCCCAATGTTGCAGACTCACTTGCTGCCCTGCAGCTTGCGATCTTCGATTCAAAAACCATCTCTCCGAGCGATATGTTGGCGATGCTGCGGAATGATTTTGCTGATAATGAAACTCAGCGGCAATACCTGATGCATAAACTGCCTAAATACGGCAATGATGCAGACCTGCCCGATGGGTATGCGGCTGATGTCTGCCAACATGCCTGTGAATATCTAGCGAATTGCCACACGCCAGAAAATGGGCGTTACCATGTGCATCTGTTTTCATTTGTGATGATGCTGCAGTTTGGCCTACAGACGGCGGCCAGTGCCGATGGGCGCAAGAGCGGAACGCCTCTAGCTTATAGCCTCAGTCCGGTGCAAGGACGTGACAAAGAGGGCATCACCGCGGCACTCCAGTCGTTAGCGAAGATCCCCCACCACTTGGCGGCAGCGAGCTCCTCGGCTATTCTAGACATAGATCCTAGCCTGCTCAGCACCATTGGAAAATCTGCTTTCACAAGCTTGATCACAGCAGCGATCGACATGAAAGTCGGGCAGATGCAGTTCAACGTCGTTGACGCAAAAACACTGCGTGCCGCCCAAAACAATCCGGAACGCTACCGCAACCTCAGTGTGCGAGTATCTGGATTTAGTCAGCAGTTTTGCTTGCTTGACAAAACCATGCAAGAGCATATCATTGCACGCACGAAACACACGAGGTAATTGATGTTAGGGCAGATATTTGATATCCAGCGATTCTGTACGCACGACGGTCCCGGTATACGCACCACAGTGTTTTACCAAGGATGTCCGCTGCGCTGCGAATGGTGTCACAATCCAGAATCACGCCAATCAAAGCCGGTGTTGGCGTTTTATGCCACGAAGTGCATCCATTGCGGCCGATGCTTTGAAGTATGCCCAAATAACGCACTTACGACCACAGAACAGCATATAGATCGCAAGCTCTGCCGTGTTTGCGGCAAATGTGCAGAAGCATGCCCTACCGAAGCGCTGCAGCTTATTGGGCGCAGCGCCACCGTTGAGGAGATCGTGGCGACAGTGCTGCGCGATGAACCCTTCTACAGCACATCGGGAGGCGGTTGCACGCTCTCAGGCGGCGAGCCCTTCTTCCAGCCAGAGTTCACCATGGAGCTGCTTGCTGCACTAAAACAGAACAATATCTCCACAGCGATCGAAACCTGCGGTGCTGTTGCCTGGGATCGCATCGAACGGGCACTGCCGCTGGTTGACCTATTTCTTTATGACTGCAAAATCTTGGACCAAGATAAGCATAAGCAGTATTGCAAAGCAGATAATGCGCTGATCCTCGATAATGCTCGCAAAATCGCCGACCTGGGCAAGCCAATCACCCTGCGGACCCCGATTATCCCAACTATCAATGACACACCGGAAGACATCAAGCAGCTTGGTGAGTTCATGCAGTCACTTCCACCGCATGTCACACTGGAGCTGATGCCGTATCACGCAATAGGCAGCGGTAAATACATCGCCATCGGACTACCGGAGCCCCTGCCTGGTGTGCCCTCGCCGGAGAACATCGACTACGTCATCGCTCAACTCGCCGAGATGGGAGTGGCAGCAAGTCTGTCGTAGTTGCCTATTTTCGGTTGTATCTCGCGAAGTTTTGCCATAACATCGGGATATAATCGTTCAGTTACTTGGCATATGGATCGATAACCGATTTGGCGGTTGTATGTACCAAAAATCGCCAGAGGAAGAACATCAGTATCGTAGAGTCCTACCAAATATGTAGGCAAAATGGTATATCAGTTAGTCTTTAGTTATACTGCAACCGGAACTTAACTGTAATGTGTCTGATAAAAGGTATTTGGCGGTTAATAGTATGTTGTTTGATGTAGACTACAAACTAAAGCGCGATGCGCCTCCAGCGCTAGATTTTGATAACTATTCATCTGTCATGTGTGATGAATTTCAAGCACTGCTGCTAAATTCCTCAGACGATGAAAGTGTATTTCAAAGGTTTTTTGAACGTAATCCTTCATACTTGCCAGGAGCATATCAACTGTTTGGAAAATCCGGGCACTACCCATATATGAGCTCATTAGTGTCACAGCCATGCATAAAAGGTGTCAGTGATCGAAAGCCAGACTTCATGTGGCTCGCTCACAACAGTACTGATTTTAGCCCCATATTTATTGAAATCGAAAAACCATCAAAAAGATTGTTCACTTGTGGTGGACAGCAATCTTCCATATATACACAAGCCCTTACCCAAATACGTGACTGGAAGATACAGTTAGATAAACCTCATGAGAGGGGTTTATTTTTCGAGATGCTCGGTAACCCCGACGAATTATACCGATTAACATTTAGTCCTCAATACTGTTTGATTTATGGCAGACGTGATGAATATGAAGAAGATGATCATTTGCGTGCTATGAAATCCAAACTGTCCAGTCAAGACATTTGCTTGATGTCTTATGATAGGCTACGTCCTGACAAAAATGCTATGAACTTTGTTAGTGTTGAACTAGTTAACAGAAGATTCCGCGTAAAGCATATACCGCCTACTTTCCGTTATTATCCTGCAGAAGCAAGTGTATTTACCAAATATGACGGATTTAAAGACAGGATATCGGAGATGGTGCACACAAGTGTAGAGCGTAAAGAATTCTTATTCGAGCGATACAACTATTGGTGCCAGTATGCCAGTTCACCTCATCGACATATATATACTGGTCATTTCGAATAGTAACGAACGTTAGTTTTTGTAGCTAACAAACATCGCGTGGAAGAGCAGAGATAACTTTACACTCCCCATGTTAAGGATCGCTTCATAGTGTATATGTCTCATATCATGGGCTCATATCTGGCTTAATGGAGATAATAATGGATCATACCGTTTTAGTATCGAAAGGATACTTATATCTAGAACACGATGATGTTTATAATGCAAACATGATCTGTTTACGCTTAGCCAAACTTTTC
>CAZFLA010000055.1:17520-20591 GCA_964519405.1 uncultured bacterium | reverse complement strand
ACTTGCACAGCACAACCTGAAGATGCTGGATACCCCAGACATCGAAGACGTCATGGAGATCATGGATCCTGAAGACCTCATTACTTATGCATCTGCGAAAGTGATATCCATTGAGGTTCTTCCCGACAACATGGTAAAAGTTGGTTTTGAGCACACACTACCCGCAAAACTAGAAATTGGGCACATTTTGGGAAATATCAGCAAATGCTGCCATGCAGTTATCCGGCGGGTGAAAGTGCAAAATAACCGCGCTAGAGGAATGCTCATTCAAAACCGCGATACACTCGTTGAAGATTGTCAGTTTGCACACTGCACCATGGGTGGTGTCTGGGTCTTCAACGAAGTGACCTACTTCTTTGAATCTATCGCCCCACACAATGTCACCGTAAGAAACTGCAAGTTCAATAATGTAGGAATATATCACCCCTCTGACTGCGTTCTGGGCACATATGCGATGATGCCTCGCTGGGAATCACCAAAGAAGCCGGGTGTTTTTCAGAACATCACCATAGAGAACAACCTCATAGATGGCTGCGATAACTGTGGACTGCTCATCACCGGCACGCAGGATGGAGTGGTGAAGAACAACACCATCCGAAACGCTTGCATCATGCCCACGGTTCCTAGAGGTGCATACGCCTTTGAAGTGGAAGCCTGCAGCAATGTTGATATTTCGGGGAATGTGTGTGTTAAGTCCGAACAATCGGAGAAATGCTTAGCGAATTTCCATGAAGGGCAATACCAACGGGAGAAGCTAAACATTCATGATAACAAGGGCTTCTAGACACTGAAAAGAGGTGATGTCGTGTCAACAACTATTTCGGTAACTCAGTTCGGAGCAGCAGCAAATTCTGGAAATGACGCCACGCCAGCTTTTGTGAAAGCTATTGAGGAGTGCAGAAAACACAAATACAACCGCATCGTGTTTCCGAAGGGTAGATACGACTTCTACCCTCCGGAAATGCCTAATGGTTATAAAGTGGCGAGCTTTGACAACTTGACCCATGTGGTTGTCGATGGCGGTGGTTCGGAGTTCATGGTGCACGGCATTTTGAACTTTATCACCATCGGCAACTGCACCGATATCGCGCTGCAAAACATGGTGATCGACTACGAAACACCTAACCACAGTATGGGCACTGTAGTAGAATGCCGGCAAGACTCTTTCGATGTTCAGATCCATCCTGGTTACTCTGTGAAGCAAGGTATAAAGGTTGTAGCGGTCATGGAATATGACCCAGCCACCAAACATCCGGCAAAGCATGGTAAAGACGACTACTATAACGTGTCTGAAGTGGAAGTGCTAAGCCCTGCCTTAGTTCGCTGCCGGACGAAAGTGCCCATCATGATGAAGCCAGGCAACTGGGTAATGCTAAGACACCATGTATACGACGGTGTTGTTATCTACACCAATGCCAACAAGAACCTAAAACTGCACAATATTACGGTCTACCAGTCACCTGGTATGGCTTTTATATTGAGTAAATGCACGAACGGCTTGTTAACTAACCTCACAGTCAAACCGCGACCAGGAGCATCACCATATCAAAGCACAGGTGCAGACGGCATCCATCTTGGCGGCTGCCGAGGCAATATTGTCATTCGCGATTGTTATTTAGAGGGCATGGGCGATGATGCCATCAACCTTAAAACAGGCTTGTATCTCACCATCAAACAGATCATTGATAAACGCACAGTCATTGCGCAGCACAATATGAAGATGCGTGATGATCCAGATATCGGTGATGTGATGGAGTTCATGGCACAAGAGGACCTCATCACTTATGGTACGGCTGCCGTGGCGAAGTTTTCGGTTGCCGAAGACAACCTGTACACGGTCACTTTTACCCAGGACTTACCGTCAAGCGTAAAAGTGTCTCATGTTTTTGGCAATGTGACTCGCGGTTGTAAAGCGACCATACGCAATATCACCATCAAGAACAACCGAGCGCGAGGCATGCTGATTCAAAACCGCAACACGACCATAGAGAACTGCAGCATAGAATATTCAACTACCGGCGGCATATGGGTATTCAACGAAGTAGTTTCATTCTATGAGTCGATTGCTCCTCATAATGTCACCGTGAAAAACTGCAGGTTTAAGAATGTCGGGATATCACATCCCATGGACTGTGTTCTGGGCAGTTATGCCATTATGCCGTATTGGCAGTCGCCGCCTAAACCAGGTGTTTATAAGAACATCGTTCTAGAAGGCAATACAATAGATGGCTGTGATAATGTGGGCATACTCGTCACTGGAACCCAGAACGCTGTCATTAAAAACAACACAATCAAGAACGCTTGTATCATGCCGACGGTTGAACGCGGCGTATACGCTATGGAGATCGACGCGTCGAGTAGTGTTACTGTCTCGGGTAACCGTGTCGAACTATCTGAACAGGGTAAGAGCTGTAAAGCAAGTCTGCATACTGGAAAGTATCAAACACTTTCAGAGATATCGCTTTCGAAAAACATCGGCATTCCGAATAAGCTGTGAAATATATCACAGTGTAGCATCTGATTTTACTCGGTGCTACACTGTGTCTGTATTGTTTACCATTGCACAATAATGCACAATAAGGAGTTCATATATAAACATGGCATACACCAATTTCGATGAAGTTCTGGCAGCGGCTAAAGGCTTATCCGGTAACCGCATCGCGGTTTGCTGCGCTCATGAGCTGTCAGTAATGGAAGCCCTAAAGCTCGCTCAGGAAGATGGCCTTTGCACCCCTGTATGCGTAGGTAAAGGTGCTGAGATTAAGGCACTAGCTGACCAAATTGGCTACAAAATATCTGATGATCAGATTGTCGATCAGCCAAACGACCTCGCTGCCGCTAAGGCAACAGTAGCTTTAGTCAAGTCCGGTGACTGCTCCGCTCTTATGAAAGGGCAGATCCATACAGCCGACCTGCTGCGCGCCATCCTTGATAAGGAAGTTGGTCTTCGCGCCGGTAAGCTGATGA
The DNA here is from genome assembly GCA_964519405.1 of uncultured bacterium. Taxonomy (GTDB): domain Bacteria; phylum Armatimonadota; class HRBIN16; order HRBIN16; family HRBIN16. The sequence goes on along the minus strand of CAZFLA010000055.1, from coordinate 17,624 downwards.
CACACTCATTCATTCTAGAGCTTGATGACCGACTGCTGATCGTGACCGATGCCGCTATGATGCCCTACCCTGACCTCAAGCAAAAAGAGCAGTTGATCGTAAAC
>CAZFLA010000055.1:0-17510 GCA_964519405.1 uncultured bacterium | reverse complement strand
CGCAGTTGCCCTATCGAAATCTTTGGCTACCGACACCCCGAAAGTCGCCATATTAGCTGCTGTTGAGAGCGTGAACTATGACATGCCTTGCACGTTAGATGCAGCAATCTTGTCGAAGATGGCAGATCGCGGACAGATCAAGGGCTGCATCGTCGACGGTCCGTTCCAGATGGACAATATCCTCAGCGAAGAAGCAGCAAAGCTTAAAGGCATCACCGGACCAGTCGCTGGCAAGGCTGACATCTGTGTATGTCCTGACATCCATGTTGGCAACGCACTCGTCAAGATATTTGCTCACACCAGCGGCAAGCGTATCGCTGGAGTGCTCATGGGTGCAGCCGCTCCGGTTGTGCTCACCAGCCGCGCTGACTCTGCTGAAGCCAAGATGCTCTCCATCGCAGTGGCACTTTTGGCCAGCAAGTAAAGCGAAAGTAACCAAAGACATCCTTAACCCCGTCATATCTATATGGCGGGGTGTTTTTTGTCCCGCTTTACATGATTCGCCCCATATTACGACGACACAGTATAATGGAATGGTGAACACACCACTAGAGGAGACCACCATATGACCGATGAGCAGATCACTTACGCACAAGCAGGTGTCAACATCGATGCCGCAAACACCGCTTTACTGCGTATGAAAGAGTTAATTAAGGCCACCAATACCCCAGGCGTCTTGGGTGGAGTGGGTTCTTTCGGAGGAATGTTCCAGCTGGATATGACAGGATATACCCAGCCGGTTTTGGTGAGCAGTATTGATGGCGTCGGTACAAAACTTAAAATCGCTATAGATTACAACAAACATGACACTGTTGGAAAAGACATAGTTAACCACTGCGTTAATGATATACTCGTGCAAGGGGCTAAGCCTCTGTTCTTTATGGACTATTTTGCCACTGGTAAACTCAACTCAGAGATACTTTTAAGTATCGTTGGCGGGTTATCCGAAGCATGCCAAGCTAACGGAGTAGCCTTGCTTGGTGGAGAAACCGCAGAGATGCCTGGTCTTTATGGGGTTGGTGATTATGACCTCGCAGGCAATATCGTAGGTATCGTGGAGCGTGACCGCATTATCACCGGTCAATCGGTAGAACCTGGAGATGCTATCGTTGGACTTGCCTCAAATGGCCTGCATACCAACGGCTATAGCTTAGCTAGATATGTGCTCTTTGAGCATTCTGGTATGAAAGTAAATGACTACGTGCCGGAGCTTGAAGCGGAAATCGGCGAAGTCTTACTTCAGCCCCATAGATGTTATTACAATTCGCTCTACCCCGCCCTAGAGAAGTTCGATATCCATGCGATGGCACACATCACCGGCGGTGGATTCTACGACAATATTCCACGCGTATTACCAAGTGACACACGTGCCGTTATCGATCGCCGTAGCTGGGAAACTCCGGCAGTATTCCGTTATATCCAGCAAAAAGGCAATATAGCCGATCATGAAATGTATCGCAGCTTTAACATGGGCATCGGTATGGTGGTCATCATATCACGTGAACAAGCTCCATACTTTATCGACTACCTCAACAACGCCGGCGAACAGGCGGTATTGTTAGGCGATATTCAGCGTGGCGGACACGACGTACAGATAGCGTAACGGCAATCGCCAATCTCTGCACTAACGACAGTTAGATGTTAAGGGGGTGTTTTCCATAGTGGAACACCCCCGTAACAATTTTTACATGCAAGTGAAATACCCTGAGGAACCCCATGGGCTGTGTACATTATATCTGCGTAATCGGTGTGCCAGATACACCAGTCTGTCCATCAGCGTAGTCAGCCACAGGCTCTTTTTCCATCTCAACAACACTCATCTCCATGGGCCATACGGCATCTACAATCACACTGCGGCCGCGGCCTTTCTGCACCAACGTGCCCTCTGCCGCCAACACAGGTACACGCAGTACTTGATGTCCGCACGTTTGATAAGCAGGTTCAAACAGCGCACATTCCACCTGTCCAAACTCGTCTTCCAACCCAAAGAACATGACCCTGCGCCCGCTTCGAGTCGGCGGACGATGTGGGCAGGTCACTAATCCGGCCACGCTAACCCTTACCCCATTTGGGATTTGTTTTAGATCGGCGGAGCTATAGAATCCCAGACGATACATCCTTTCGCGCAGATGCGTCATAACATGGCAGTTCACCGTAAGCCCCATGATCTGCCACTCCAACATAAATCGCTCCCAAGGGCTAAAGTTCGCTACACTGCGGTTTGTTTCGCTTTTCGGGGTAACCAAACCGCCGTCATTGACCGATGCCACCGCCTCTGGAATACGCGACAGCCACATCCGCCGATTCGGATGCCAGCAATCAAAGGCCCCGCACATCGCCAGCGCTTCCAGCGAATCCCGCTTTACCGATGCGCGCCGGCAGAGGTCCTCCAAATCGGCATAGGGCTGCCCCACTTCAATGGCCTCCATCTCTGCACCCCGCATGCCGCCAATGCGGCAAAAGCCCAACCGAATTCTATTATCATGACATTTACAGGCTATTTTGCTCCTGTTGATGTCCGGCAAAAGCAATTGAATACCCCGCCGGCGTGCCTCTTGAGCAATGGTATTTACCGGATAATACCCCATCGGCTGACTGCTAAGCACAGCAGCAAGATATTCACCGGGATGGTAGTGCAGCATCCATGCGGTTTTATAGGCTGTATCTCCAAAACTGGCAGCATGCGCTTCACAAAAGCCGTAACCCGCAAAACCAAATATCCATTCAAACACCATCTGAGACAGCTCCGGTGTATATCCGCGATCAACCGATTGCTTGATAAACCTCGTGCCAATCTCCTCCATGGCTGTTTGCGATCGGTTATGCGTCATCGTCTTACGCAGATGATCCGATTCACCGGGCGTAAACCCGGCCATGACTGTTGCGATAAGTATGATTTGCTCTTGGAACACAGGAACCCCGCATGTATGCCTCAAGATGGGCTCCAAATCGGGATGAAGGTAAGCCACCTGTTCCACTCCGTTGCGTCGATTTACAAATGGCTCCACCATATTGCCGCCAATGGGGCCAGGTCGAATCAAAGCCACACTAACGTCTAGGTCGTTCTGATGATCTGAGTTCAGGCGAACATGCAGAGCACGCTGCGCCGGGCTCTCTATTTGGAAGGCGCCAATCGTCTCACCCGCCCGAATCATTTTGTAAACTTCCGGATCATCATATGGAATTTCCGTCACCTTAAAGCCTGGGTCGACATCGGAAATTTGCCCTTCGGCCTCTTCAACCGCATGCAAAGTCTTTAAGCTGAGCAAATCCAGCTTGATGAACCCGATACGCTCCACGTCTTCTTTATCGAACTGAAGCACTCGCCGCTCCATTGGCGACATCTGCATTGGCGAGATATCACACACAGGCACTCGCGAAATGACAATCCCTCCAAGGTGCGTGCCCACATGATGCGGCAGCCCCGATATCTGAGCACACAAGTAAACCCATAGCCGAAGCTGTTGACGGCTAAGTCCGCTGTGCAGCAGCTCAGGCGCCTTATCAAACGCGCGATCCAGCGCATCTGCATGGCACATCCACGGAATATGCTTGGCAAAATAGTCCACCATTTGCGCGGTGATGCCAAGCGATTTACCCACCAACCGAATAGCTGAACGCGCACGATAGGTTTGAAAGGTGCATACCATGCCAACGTGATCATCTCCATAGCGATCGCGAACGTAGCGAAACACCTCCTCGCGCCGTTCAGAATCAAAGTCTATGTCGATATCTGGCTTCTGGCTGCGCTCCATCGACATAAAGCGCTCAAACGGCAAGCCGCGGCGGATGGCATCCACAGAGGTCAAATTCAAGCAATAGGCAACCGCACTGTCCGCGGCAGACCCGCGGCCTGTGTGTCGAATGCGGTTATTATCAGCAAAGCGAGCCAAGTCCCACACCGCCAAAAAATAATCCGCATATCCAAGCTGACATATAATCTGCATTTCATGAGTCAGTCGGCTGCGAATCTGTGGAGTAACAGCCTTATATCGCCGTTTAGCGCCTTCACGCACCAATTGCTTCAGCATACCATCCGGGGTGCAGCCCGGCTCTATTGGAAACTGCGGGAACAGATTATGGTCCTGCGGCAGCGTATTGGGCGCACAGCGTTGTGCTAACAGGAACGTGTTTTGCACAGCATCTGGCCGGTCTTTAAAGAGCTCTGGCCAATCCAAAGCGTGCTGCAGACTATTGCACGAGTTTATGCCACGCATGGGATGCGGTTGTGCCACGCTGATATCCAGCTTGGCACACATCAGGATGTCATGCGCGGGAAACTGCTTCGGGGCAGCGTAGCGAACATCCGCTGTAGCCACCACAGGAATATGCAAATGGTCGGCTAATTCGGCCAGCCGCGTGGTGATCCACTTATCCCCAGGCCTAAAGCAGCGCTCTAGCTGAATATAGATGTGATCTGTGCCATAAATAGCAACAAGCTCCTGCAGCCAATTTTCCGCTTCTGAATAGCGCTGAGCACGAATCAAGTAAACCAGCCGGCTGAAACGCCCGCCTGTTAAGCAGATGATCCCCTGCCGATGCAGCCTCAGCCACGATAGGCGCGTTCGCGGCTCACCACGCGGATTCTGCAGGTGCGCCTTCGCCAGAATCCGGCTTAAGCTGCGGTATCCCTCTGGGGTTTCGCACAGAAGCAGTAAATCACGGCTGTCATCCATGGTAAGCACGGCGCCGTGTATCGCTTGAATGCCCAGCTTTGTGCAAGCATCCTGAAACCGCACAGCTCCATACAGCGCGTCGCGATCGGTCATCGCCACTGCGCACATATCCAACCGTGCCGCCTCCGCCACTAACTCCTCGGGTTGATTAGCGCCATCTTCAAAACTAAACCCAGAGTGTACATGCAGCTGTATCACAACTCCACTACCTTCTTCGCATACTCCAACTACCGTCGCAGCTGTTGCTGCACAACTCCAGCAGTATGCCCCCTTCGGCCACAAAACGATAGAAGCTCCTCTGGGCTTCCCCCTCCCACCACTTGCCCGTCTCCTGCCACTGTTCCAGCAGTTGCGTTAACTGGTAGGTGCAATCGGCTTCCAGCACCCGTTGGGGCATCTGTTGAGCATCCAACAGCACATTGGTAGGTCTCCATGTTGAACGGCTCATAATACCTCCTCATCTGCTCATGCCAGTCCAGCTTGATGTCAGAAAGCATAACCAATGCCCTCTCGCCATAACGTGCGCGTAAATCACTGAACGTGCGTTCTACTTGTCGGTTGATGTGGTGCGCCTCGGCCTCTTCAAAGCTCATTTGGCGCCCGATAATCTGCTGTGTATGCGTCATCACGATGTTCCAATGCAGTGGTTCTGGATGACGAAACCGCTTATCCCACATGCGGTTAAGTGCTGACATTATCTGCGGCTGCTGACTGGCAGGTGGATTAAGATTCAAGCTCATGCGATCCAACATGGTGCTCCCCTCATTGCAGATGCTCATCTGTATCCATAGAGCACCCTTGCCATTTAAATCGCGTTCAGCACGACGCGCCTGCTTAGCCCAAATGTTGGCAGCAGTCTGTTCCGTGATGTTGTCTGGAAAGTCACCGCTGTACTCAAGCCGTGGCTCGGGATAGAGGCATTTCACCATGCTATCATCGCAGCCTTGAGCTAATCCCCAAAGAGCAAGCCCCTCCAAACCCAGCAGACTTCGTACGCGCTGCATATTCTGCACCGCCAAAGAACCGAAGCTTTTCCAGCCCAATCTCTGAGCCTTCACTGCCACTTTATTTAGCGGGCTAGGCACCAGATCCAACCCCAAACCCGATAACGCATCACGCAGCGGGTAGGATAATCGAAAAGCGCCCACACGGCCCTTTAAGGCACGCAGAGCCAACTGTGCAGATATACGTCCAGGAGCAATCCCCGTGCTGACCTCTAGATTAAGCTTCATCGCTCGCTCCTGCAGCTCTGTCGCTGCTGTTTTTGCACTAAGACCACGCATGTCCATCAAAGCGATCTCTTCGCTAATGGGCTCCAAAGCCAAAGCCACGTCACTAATCAGGTTGAGCCAGCTTCGGCGCATAGCCAGCGATGAATCAGGGTTATACTGATAGCAGAGCGCCTGCGGGCAGACTGCTTCCAAGCCGCTGTCGCGCATGCCGACGCTGACACCTGCACTCATGGCCAGGCTGTTGGCCTCCAGCACACGATTATCGGCCATAACCACTGCGGGTTGGCTGTTATCTGCCTCGACCGCAGCCAAGTGCAGGCCATGGGCCTGCACGCATAAGATCCATCCTGTTCTCATATAAATATTATACACATATTTTAGTGTAATTATATATACTATTTTATAGCGACTACACACTTTCTCAACGTCAAACTATCGCAATCTGTAAGCCTTCGTGCTATATTTGTGATGTGCATTCAACTACTTAAGGATGTGTTGCTTATGTTTACAGTATCTTTGCTTGGCAAGCCGCGATGTGCCCCATACACCATATTGACCGACGGTTGTAAAGCGCCCGAAGGGTTGAAGATTCAGCTTCAGAATAACAACAGTGTGTTCTCTGCATCTGTGCAGAACCAAACTAATACTAGCTGCCAGCTTCGCGAAATCCGTCTGTTTGAATTTGAGCTTACTCTTCCGCCCAGCACTGCATTTTACGGTGAAGGATACACCATGCTCAGTCAAAGCGGCGGGTGCTTAGGGGAAATCACAGACATCGGCAGCTTCACAGACCACAGTCATTATCGTCTGCCTGAGCCAGAAGGATTTCGCACTGTCTACGGCATGATGACACTCTCGCCGGCTAGCGACACACACATTTTGCTGGGATTTAGCTCATGCCAGCGCTTTACCGGCCGATTTCACGTGAATGCATCGCAGCTCATCGTCTCCATCGATATGGAGGGGCTTACAATCTCGCCTGGTGAACAGTGGCAGCTTGAGGAATTCACAATACTGGTTGGTAAAACCCGACCGGAGTTACTAACCCAATTTGGCCAAATGATAACAAGCAATCACCCCCGCTTGCCCTGGAAAGCACGTCCAACGGGATGGTGCTCTTGGTATTGGTACTGGGATCAAGTTACAGCGAGTGACATCAACCAAAATCTTGATGCCATCAATACAGCAATGCCAAAACAGTTGAGCTATATCCAGATTGACGATGGGTATCAGCCATGGATGGGCGACTGGCTTGAGCCAAACGAGCAGTTTTCTGAAGGCATAACCAAGCTGTCTCACGATATCGCTGATAAGGGCTTTATCCCAGCAATATGGGCAGCGCCGTTCATTGCATCGCCGCAATCCAAACTGTTTCATACACATCCCGATTGGTTCATCAAAGACAGCAGCGGACAACCGCTTGCTTCCGACACGGTAACCTTTGGTGGCTGGAGGCAAGCGCCATGGTATATGCTGGACGGCACTCATCCCGAGGCACAAAAGCATCTTGAGCATGTATTTCGAACGATGACCCAACAATGGGGCATCCGCTACTTTAAGCTTGATGCTAATGTATGGGGTGCTCTGCCGTTCGGACACCGATATAACCCCAATGCAAGCAGCGTAGAGGCATATCGGCAAGGTATGGCAGCAGTTCTCCGTGGAGCTGGTGATGACAGCTTCATCTTGGCTTGCAACCATGCGATGTGGCCTTCACTTGGCACAGTTCATGGTGTACGAACATCGGGCGATATCATGCGAGACTGGAAGGCATTTACACATATCGCACGCGAAAACTTAGCTAGATCATGGCAGAACAGCCACATATGGTGGGTTGACCCTGACTGCATGACTTTGATAGGCCCAGACGGCTGTGAACTCACCGCAGATGAATACACCTACCATGTTTGTGCGACGATAGCGACCGGCGGTTTACTGCTGAGCGGTGACAATACAGCTCTGTATACCCCTCAACAGTGGTCACTGCTGCATCGTCTTCTTGAAATCCCGAGTATTGCAGCACAGTTCGACCGCGACAACCGGCTTGGATGGATTCGCGGCACTCATGTAGATTATGCGCTGTTGCTGAACCCCAGCGATCAGCCTATTGAATTCAACCTAGATATCACGGCACCGAAGTTGGTTTACGAAATGATAAATGACGTGGCGCTAGGCAGATGCAGCAGCCAACTGCATTATGAGCTGCCTGCTCATAGCGGACGAATTCTGCGGTTATCTAATGCATAAACTCCAGAGGAGGCACATTATTACCTCCTCTGAAGACCGAGACGAACTACGCTAGATCCGATGTGCAATGAGCACACTTCGTGGCTTCCAGCGGTACATCTGAACAGCAATACGGGCATTTTTTGGTGGTAACGGCTGGTGCAGCAACAGGCTTCTGCATTTTATTCAGCGCTTTTACCATCAAGAAGACAGCCATAGCGATAATCAAGAAATCAATAAGCGCCTGCAGGAACAAGCCGTAATTCAGAGTAGCAGCTCCCGCCTGTTTAGCAGCTTCTATGGTTTTATAAGTGTTGCCGTCCAAACTAATAAAGAGATTGCTGAAACTGATTTTGCCTAATAACAAGCCGATGATTGGCATCAGCACATCCGACACCAAGGAAGTCACGATCTTGCCAAATGCCCCGCCGATAATAACACCAACAGCAAGGTCCATCACGTTTCCTTTAGCTATGAAACTTTTGAATTCTTTAAGCATATACGAGCTCCTTTGTGGGTATAATCCTGTATCTATCTTACCCAATGTATGTAGAGGAAAGTATTTTGAATGGTTCAGCAACCAGATTGTGTTAATGGCACAACTCTCCGCTCACCCGTTTTATAATCTGTCATCCACCCTTCATATATAAAATGATCAGGAATTCGTATGTAGCACCCTATGGTATGATCACGCTTCCGCACACAGATATCAGAGACATTCAGGTTGTCGCAGTTTCCTTCAGCAACAGTGATCTTTTTATTATCACTGCTAAGAACTATGCCAATATGGTCAAGCCCCTTATCATTCGGCTGTTTCCGTTCAGCGGGTATGATGTTGTCGTATATGACGATATCGCCTTTAGTTGGCACCACGCCATCTTTTTCATACAAACAAAAGTAGTTGGCGAGTCCCCACTCGTGCCAGGCGGAAACACATGCTAGGCGATTGTTGGATATCGACTTCGCATTATGAACTGTCCGCAGCGGAAGTTTAAGGCCCGATTTTACACAGCAATGGAACACAAACGCAGCGCACCATGCGCTGACCAGCTCATCATATGCTGATTCTTCCGGAAAATAGTGTATAATCTCAGCAAATTTCGCATCGTCACGCAGGCCAGGTATCTTTTTACTCGCGAGTTTTTGTGCGACATCACCAAGCCTCTCCCGGGTAAAACTTGACACCTTCTCAGCATCATACACAGTGTCTTGCTGCGGTACAGGTATACCAAGTTCGCATCCGATACGTGTGAGCCGATCACATGTCCATACATCAGATGAAACATCACAAAGATACCTCTGCAGAATGTCACTATCCTTAAGAAGTTCATCGTATTCATCATGTACATGGACCTTGTCCGAATGATGGTATATTGCCGACTTGATGATGGTCTGCTCATCGCTTGTAAATATTCCATGCAGTTGATATTTAAATGCCACACGGATCATCTCTGCTCCATTTATACCATGAAGAGCACGATATCCAGTGCGAAACACATACACATCATGCAATAGGCCAATCACACTAGCCAATTCCGTGTCAAGTCCAACGTTGGCCGCCAACAGTGCACAGCACTGAGAGACGCCATATGTATGAACATATGCTTCCTGCTTTATCTGCTCGTTTGGCAACTGCCGAAATATACCATCAACATACTGCCGAACCATTATAATCTTGCTCATGTTTATATCTCCAAATGACATAAATGTTATCACCATTGTTATCTAAGATAATCAGGAATTGACTATGATTTAAGTTGACAAAAAGCTGCAATACTGTTATCATATTCAGTGCCGATGCCCGGTCGTTCAACGGCAGGACGACAGGTTCTGGCCCTGTTAATCGTGGTTCGAATCCATGCCGGGCAACCAATTTGGCCTCCAATTTATTGGAGGCTTTTTTCGTTTTATAATACCCTACCTGTAAGTTCCAGCGAAATGGCTATACCCATTCCGCTGGAACAAATGAAACAAAACTACGACTTTGCTTCCATGATGATCAGCCAGTCGCGATTACTCGGTGGTTGGGTTGGTATCCATCGTCCGTCGGCGTCTCCGCTAATATCGCCGATTTCGTGCCGTTGCCCACTACTGGTATCAATATACTCAGCGTGATACACAATCCCCTCTTCTAGTCCGCACACCGCAGATAATCCTGTATACATATCTTGCAGAACGGTATAGATAAACCGAACCTTGCCTGGGATACCAGCAGCATACGGCTGCATCGCTGACGCAAGATTTTCCGGCACCCACGATTGTGGTGGTCTAGCCGTCACAACCCAATCCTGGTGTGGTTCGAACTTCCACCACTCGTAACCTTCCAGAATTTTCTTGCCGATACCTATCTGGCGTCCGCCTGGCAATTGGGCTGCAACATCCCACGGGGTATCTCCCCAGTTGCTGTTGATGGGATTAGCTCTGAATGGCTTCTCTTTGGTATTCAACTGCCATATCCCGTTGGCTCCATAGGTATGCCCTGCAGCTCCAGTTAACATTGAGCTCCAGAAGAACCAGCGTTGAGCTTCCTCGCGCCCCTGTTCCAGAATACCCTCATAGAATCCTTCTGATTGCAGAACGGGCATCGCCGGTTCAAGGCTTCGGGCATATCGAAGGTTCATCACCGAATGCCATCCGCCGTTCATGCTTCCATGCGTGGTCTGCAGCATATCATAATCGACTAGTGCTCTGTCTTCAAGCATACTGTGCCCGCACAGCTCTGGACTGCCGTAGCACGGCGGATGTATACTCATCATGCGTCCATAGGGTTCTGTTGCACGGACATACTGTGCGATCTCTGTCCAGTCTGCTTTGGCCTTTGGTGTATACTGGTCCCATTTACCCCACAACGGGTCTGTATAGTAAGGCAATACACCTTCACCAGCATATGACCACACCACAGGATAGGCGGCATATCGCGCGATGATATATCGCCAGTGTTGTTTCAACTTCTCGACACCCATGAACTTCGAGAAATACCCCCAACAGCCGAAGATGCATGGCATCAACCCTGCATCAATTAGGTATTCAATTCGCCTATCAACATAATCGAAGTATGCAGGGTTTATCTGCGTATAGTCCTCGGTCCATGGGAAACCTGCTTCGTTAGCTCCATCTGGATGAAATGGGGGCATATCAGGATATAATCCTGCAACGATCTGAATAACACTAAAGCCCTTGTCTACCCTATCAAGAACCATCGACTGAAACTGTTTGGGCCATTCTAGGCGTTTAGTGAAGCCCATCCACCAGGTATCGGCGAGCCACAGGAATGGGGTGCCGTCTTGGTGCTCAAAATGTCGGCCGTTAGCTGACGCTTTGATGGCGCCATGCTGGTATAAGGGGTTATCGCCGTGGTAATCGACCACTTCGAATTCGCCGCAGATATGATGTAGGTCGGAGTTCTCTTCATCCGAACAGACAGTATGATAGCTGTATTTCCCCGTCGTATACGACGAGAACCTCACCTTCCAAACGCTGTTACCCGCCCAGAAAGCAGGCATGGTCATCTGATTGGCATCTGAGGTGAACACGACATCGAGTTTTATGTCATTGAAGGGATCGGTGTAATTTTTGTTGGTCACAAATGACCACTCGGTAACCAAACTTTGTGTAACGGCTCTCATTTCAGCCTCCACTAGAACTAAGATTGCACCCGTGTATGCTATCACCGTAAAGCGACAGCATCACAGTTATGTAACTAGTTTAGGTGAAACTCAACCAATACATGCACAGAAAACAGCTAATGTTAAATGACATCCGAAAGTGCAGTCAACTGTACTGACTTAACACCAATTCGGCATAGTTGCGCTAGCACAACAGGCTCGGAATCAATATCCCGAGCCTGTTTTGCACGAAAACGCTATGAGGTTTTAGAATTTCAATTCTGGCAGCGCTATCTTTAACACATCGTCTATGTTATCAACATAGCTAATTGCCAGATTCTCTCGAACCTCATCAGGAACGTCCTCTACCAAGTCCTTACGGTTACGTGAAGGCAGTATCACATCTGTTACCCCTGCACGATGTGCCGCAAGCACTTTTTCTTTTACGCCGCCGATAGGCAATACTTTGCCGCTCAGTGTCACTTCACCGGTCATTGCCAGGCGCGGTTTCACACAGACACCCGTCAGCAATGACACAATGGCCGTAGTCATCGTCACACCAGCAGACGGACCATCCTTAGGAATAGCTCCTGCAGGAACATGAACGTGAATTTCATTGTTTTCAAACACTTCCGGCTTCAGTCCGAATCGATCGGCATGGGCCCGCACCCAACTCATAGCGATTTGGGTGGACTCTTTCATCACATCACCAAGTTGACCTGTGATGAACAGGCCCTTTTTACCTGGCATTTGTGCCGCTTCGATGTATAGAATATCGCCGCCTACAGGTGTCCATGCCATACCGATGGCTACACCAGGTGTTTCCGTGCGTTTTGAAATTTCTTCAGTTTCAAAACGAGGTACACCAAGCAGTTGCTCAACCATCTTAGGATTCAGAGTAACCATCTTATCGTGACCCTCTGCAAACATCATGGTCACCTTACGGCAGATAGATGCGATTTCGCGTTCCAGGTTACGCACACCAGCTTCACGCGTGTAACCCTCGATGATGGCCATAATGGCATTATCATTCCAGCGCAGGTATTTGCCGTTGAGCCCATGTTCTTCCATCTGCTTAGGAATAAGGTGTTTCTTAGCGATATTCACCTTCTCAAGCATGGTATAGCCCATAAGTTCGATGATCTCCATGCGGTCACGCAGCGGAGGCAGGATGCTCTCCAGCACGTTCGCCGTGGTAATGAACAGAACTTTGCTTAAGTCCACCGAGACATCAAGATAATGATCTCGGAAGGTGCCGTTTTGCTCAGGATCCAACGCTTCAAGTAATGCACTGGAGGGATCACCCCGGAAATCAGCTCCCACCTTATCGATCTCGTCCAGCATAAATAACGGATTGTTGCTTCCGCTGCGCCGGATACCCTGTATGATCTGACCAGGCATTGAGCCAATATAGGTGCGCCTATGCCCGCGAATCTCAGCTTCGTCACGGACGCCGCCTAAGGACATGCGAACGAAATTCCGGCCTAATGCTTTAGCAATGCTCTTGCCCAGACTCGTTTTACCAACTCCAGGAGGGCCTGCTAAACACAGTATAGGCTGACGCGCTTTATCGTCATTACGGAACTTACGAACCGCTAAGAACTCTAGAATGCGCTCTTTAACCTTCTGAAGTCCATAATGGTCCGTGTCTAGAATTTTACGAACTGATGCGATATTTAAGTTATCGACCGTGCTCTTGTTCCACGGGATAGATATCATCCAGTCCAGATACGAATGTGCCACAGTATATTCAGGAGACTGAGGCGGAATGCGACTTAGGCGATCTAGCTCGCGTTGAGCCTCCGTCATGGCTTCCTCAGGCGGATTAGCTTCTTCAAGCTTCTGCCGAAGTTCTTCCAGTTCCTGAGTTCTGTCAACATCATCGCCCAGTTCGCGTTGAATCGCCTTGAGTTGTTCGCGCAGGAAGTATTCCCGCTGAGAGCGGTTCATCTCACTGTGCACTTCGCTCTGCAGGCGAGAACCGATCTCAAGCACTTCCAACTCACGAGACATCATCTTCATCAACGCACGCATACGCTTTTTGACATCGAACGTCTCAAGAATCTGCTGCTTATCTGCAAGGTTGATATTAAGCTGCGAGGCAATCATATCAGTCAGCAGGCTGGCATCAAGCGAATTATTCGCTGTATTTTCGATCTCTGCACCGTTATGCTGAGAAAGTGCAATAATGCGCTCATACAGCCCCATCATCGTGCGTTTCAACGCCTCGACTTCAGGCAGCTCAGTATCTTCTGATATGCGTTCCTCTTCTATCGTTCGTATTTTCGCTCTGATATAGGGGGTTGTTTGTAGAATCTCCTCTATTTCAAACCTAACTAGCCCTTGAGCTACCATACGAATACCATCTGGCATCTTACCCATCATGCGGATTACAACTACTGTACCTACGCGATAGATGTCGTCCACTGATGGATTTTCGATATTAGCATCCTTCATGGTTACCACACCAATAGTGCGGTTTCCTGAAGATACGGAATCATCAACCAATTTCACTGAAGCCTCGCGGCCTACAGCAACAGGCACGATGAGAATCGGATACGCAACCGTATCACGCAGCGGTAATATATTAATAACTTCTGGAATATCGACGGTTCTTTCAGCCGATTCCTCAGTTTTTACATTTATCGTCTTTTCTTGTTCATTGTCCAAGTTGAACGCCTCCATAGTGGTGCATGTTCAGTGCACCCAGAATGAGAGATTACTCTTCGTTCAGTTCCGTCAGTTCGACTATAGGAATCTTCTTGGTGTCGTCTTCTGCTTTGGGCAGTTCTATGACTAAGAAGCCTTCACGATACTTCGCCGATATTTGATCGCGATCGATCTGCTTATCTGTAGGCAGCACAATTCGACGTTCAAACGGGCCAAAGTATATTTCCAGTTGATGACAGCTTGTGCGAGCTTCTATAAAGCCTTGGTTTTCCTTGCGGCACCCCGAGATAGTAATATACCGACCGTCTGGCCCCAGCGAAACATCGATATCTTCTGGCTTCACACCCGATAGCTCTGCTCTGACAACATACGAGCTCGTTGTTTCCGTAACATCAACTTTAGGCTGCCAGAATCGTGCAGAAGATGACTGAGGATCGAAACAAGCGCTGATACCATCATCAGTCATTCGCTGCATCTCTAGTTCAATGCGACGCAAAAGGTCACGCGTTTTGTTGTTCATGCACATTCACCTCTTGATGTATTAAACCGGCATCAGTTGTGTGATAACGACAGGTTTGCGTTTGATTTTCTGTTTAGCCACTTGAAGAACCGCTACCCGGACAGTCTCCTTGAGCTGCAGCAGGTTCGGTTCTTCGCCTTCACTGTATTCTGCTTCCCTATCTAGGCATTTGATGACTGTATTAGCGACCTCTTCAATAAATTGAAGTCGATCTGCTTCCGGCATCGCTAAGCCCATAAGGTCGATGTTTGGCCCTGACACATAGCTGCCGGCTTCAGCATCGATACTTACGCTAACAAAGATAACGCCATCGTTAGCCAAGCGTTTCCGCTCCCTAAGTATACTGGAGCTAACTTCAGCACCACGTCCAGCATCAATAAGCACTCTTCCTACCGTAACATGGTCGACTATTCCGGCTTGATTTTCATTCATAGATAATACATCGCCGTTATCTAGCGGGAACACACACTCTGGGTCATATCCCATTTTTACAGCCATATCTTGATAGCTGCTCAACATGCGAGGTTCACCATGCAGCGGAATGAGATATTGCGGCTGCACCAAAGATATCAGCATCTTCAGCTCTTCTTGTGAACCATGTCCAGACGCATGTACCGCAGCTTTAGGGGTGTAGATCACGTTGGCACCTTGCTTAAACAGCCGATTTACTGTGCGCCATATCAACCCTTCGTTCCCTGGAATAGGCGATGCCGACAGAATGACCGTATCGCCGGGCACAATCCGCAGCATCCGGTACTCCTCTTTAGAAATACGCGAAAGAGCGGACAGCGGTTCCCCTTGGCTTCCTGTGCACATAACAACCAGTTGATGCATCTTGTAGTTATCAAGGGTATCAGCATTTATTAATGTGTTATCTGGAACACTGATGTACCCCATCTGTATGGCAATATCTAGGTTATTCACCATACTTCGGCCCAATACCGCAACCTTACGATGAAACATGGACGCACGGTCTAGAATCTGCTGCATCCTGTGAATACTCGATGCAAACATTGAGATAATGACACGGCCAGGCGCGTTTCGCATGATGTCTTCAAGCGCTTCACCTACCTGGATCTCCGAAGGACTATACCCGTGCTGCTCGGCGTTTGTGCTGTCGGAAATCATCGCCAATACGCCGTCTTCACCCAAAGAAGCAAACCGAGAACTGTCAAAATACCATTCATCTACCGGAGTATGATCTATTTTAAAATCGCTAACATAGACTAATCTACCGGCAGGTGTCTCGATGTTATATGCAACCGTCTCAGGGATGGAGTGAGTTACTCGGATTGGCTCAATCTCAAACGGCCCCTTCTTTACGGTTTGATCAGGGGTGAACTCAATAAGCCGCAGTTTCTCTATATCGAGGTATTCCCGCAGCTTCGCTCTGACCAAGCCGATAGTTAAACGGCTGCCATAAACAGGCACATCAAATTCCTTGAGAACAAATGATAGCCCGCCTATATGGTCTTCATGCCCATGTGTTAGGAATATCCCCAATAGTTGGCTTTTGTTTTCTCGCAGGAATGTGAGGTCAGGAAGTACCACATCGACCCCATATAGATCGTCATAAGGAAAGGCGATGCCGCAATCTACCGCTATCATCGCCTCACCATATCTAATTACGGTGAGGTTCTTACCAATTTCTGAAGCCCCACCTATCGGTATTATCTCTAGGTTGCCAGTATGCATACCGGATTCCGTCATGCTAATAGTCCAAAACTCCTCATCGCCGTTTCAATCTTCTGCTTGCATGCCTCATTAGGACCAACTAGAGGAAGCCGAGTGCCTCCTACGCGAAGTCCCAGAAGATTCAAGGCATACTTCACAGGTACCGGGTTGCTCGTGCAGAACATCGCTTTAACCAACGGCAATAGACGGTTATGCAAAGTTTGCGCTTTTATCATATCTCGATCTGCAAAGGCTTGGCACATCGCCTTCAGTTCATCACCCGCAACATGGCTGACCACACTGATGATTCCAGCGCCGCCCATAGCCATCATGGGTAGTGTCACTGCATCATCACCGCTATATACGTCTAGCTGCGAGCCTAACTGAGCACAAACATCCATTATCTGCGGAAGATTTCCGCTGGCCTCTTTGATGGCTGCCACATTAGGTATCTCAGCTAATCGGCACATAGTCTGCACATCAACGTTAATTCCGCAGCGTCCAGGAATGTTGTAGATGACCATTGGCAACTCAGTTGTCTCTGCTATTGCCTTAAAATGCTGATAGCAGCCTTCTTGATCAGGCTTATTGTAGTATGGAGCAACAGCCAAGATACCATCGGCACCAGCCTTAACAGCTTCCTTTGTCATTTCTACGGATTCTGCAGTGTTGTAGCTGCTCGTTCCGCATATCATCGGAGCTGTATCACCGAGGGCCTTTTTTATGCACCAAAACAACGAGATTTTTTCTTCTTTTGTGAGAGTTGGCGACTCTCCAGTTGTACCGGAAACTACGATACCAGTAGAGCCGTGTTTAACGAGATGTTTCGCCAGTGCTGCCGCCTCATCGTAATTCACACTACCGTCATCGTGCATTGGTGTTACCATTGCGGTTAGGACATGTCCCC
>CAZFLA010000054.1:8698-20594 GCA_964519405.1 uncultured bacterium | reverse complement strand
TCTTTGCAAAGTCGTCTTTGGTCAGCACCGTTCGCTTGCCTGACGGCAGCTGTGTGACCGAGGCGGTCCAGACAACCCGCAGTGTGTTGCATCCTAATGACTTAGTCAGCCTAAAGTCGCTTTCGATGTGGCCTTTGTTGTAGTGCTTCCAGTAAGATAGGGGATCTATCTCGGTGTGCCGATCATCAGCATAAAACGCACCGAATGGTATAAACCGTTGGTGCCGCCCATCTTCGAAGTTGAACTTATCTTTGGCAACTCGGATGAGTTGATCTGCAGGCTTCGCCGCAGCGTGCAGCGAACACGACACCATGGCTGCGGCAGCAGCAAATACTAACGATGCTGAAAAGATCATGCGCATGGCTATTTGTTTTCCTGTCTACTCAAAAACTACGGTCACTTGAGCTTTTTGTGCGGTGATACCCCGAACCCATACCCAATTGCTGTCTCCAGATTGTAAAACCTCAAATGGAGACTTAGTGCCGTCTACCATGGGAACATCTCCAGAAAATCTCTATATGATTTTGCTACTT
This sequence comes from uncultured bacterium, assembly GCA_964519405.1. GTDB lineage: Bacteria > Armatimonadota > HRBIN16 > HRBIN16 > HRBIN16. The sequence goes on along the minus strand of CAZFLA010000054.1, from coordinate 20,061 downwards.
TCGTAAAACGGGTTTGATCAACAACTCGCCGCTATATGGCAGTTTCGCCTTATATGTGAATGGAGCAACCAGCTTTTTGCCGTTGATAATGAAGTCATAACGCCTTTCCACCGGCTGTGTGGTTATAGTGACATCCTTATGTGTGGCTGTGATGTCAAAGTAGGTGCCATGGTAGTAGATGTTTTGCCCTTTTATATATGGCTGTTGGCTTGGCAGCAGGGGATGCAGATGCAACCCATCCAATTGAGCATTGGCCCCCAAAAAGCCGTAAAGCACGAAGGATGCTAGCAGGCTTGTCTCGGGGAACTCAGAGGTCATGATGCCAACACCGCCTGCTTGCCCGCCCTGCACACTACCGCCTGTATACAACGGGCTGTATCCCGTCAGACGGTCGGGTTCTGCGTAGCGACGGATGATCGCCAAAAAGCGACTGTATGCGTCGTCTGCTCCTTTGGTCTTCAACCGGGCCATCAGGTCGTAGTAGCTTTCATACAGGTCGGCTCCGCCGTTTTGGATCTGGTCGCCCCACGGGAAATCTGAGGCTTTTTGTCCTAGTGCCCACCAATCCACATTATCCAGCGTGGTCACTCGCGGAGCGAACTGCCAGAAGTAGACATCGTCATCCTTCCATTGCCCCGAGCGATCTCGGGTTCTACCGCGATCCAGCCAGTTTAGAATGGACAAGGCACGGCTCTTCGAAGCTAAGCCGAAGTCCACAGCCATGGTGTTCAACACAGTGAAACCATAGTCGTGTGGGGTGCCCTCAGAGTCGATGCAGCTAATGTAACGCGACGCACCATCCTTGGTTTGGTTCGACCAATACAGCTGATTGAACCGAGCTTTTGTTTTAACCTCAAGCGCACGGTAATCGGTTGACTTAGCGGCCATTCCGTAGGAACGCTCCATATCGGCCATAGCTTTAATGGCTTGGTATGACCATACTGCGCCATATGCATCGTAATAGCCAAAGGGCAGGATATCGTAATAGTTGCTGCCGACGGACTTGACGGGAAGCCCTAGATGGTCTTTATCGCCTGCATAGCCATCGTATAAGGGCACTCCCTCTTTCCGAACATGCAGATATTCCAGTTGGTAATTCATCATCCTGCGAGCTCGGTCTAGCGGGTCCCAGCTGTGCCCGTTCATAAAAGCTTCACCGTCGATACCGGCATCCATGGTAGAACCCAGCCAATACATCACGGCTCCGTTTGGAATTAGTGTGACTGTGTAACTGCCAGCAGGATATCGCTTGTCAAGATCGACCGACCAATACGCAGATGATGACTGCACATCACGATATTTTGAGTAAAGAACCTGTCCCTTGCTGTCTGTCAGCTCTACCGTTGTGCCAGGATAGAACCTTGTGCCATACACAGCATCCATTGATAGATTTTGCTGCAGCTCACCATTAACATACATGGCGCCTAGATCAGGGCTGTCTGTCTTGTGAAAGAAGAAATAGGCTGACATACACGTTTGGCCTGGGGTCTGTTGGGTCGGCTTGTCGAGCACAACGAGTATCTGGGTGCCAGCGGGTTGTGTTTCCTTAAGCGGTACAAAGATATACTGGCAGTCGTTAAACTGCTTGATGACTTGCTCGAACAATGGGGTTTGATTGAGTGATTTTTCGTAGTCGCCTAACCATGAGTAAGCACGCAGTCGTCCGCCGTTGCCTGCAGACGAGTAGGTTGCTACCCTGAGACCCACGGTGTTGAACGGCTTCGATGGCTTTATGACTTGGGCTGCGCACTGCCCTGGGATATCCTTCATTGGTGTGGCATCGGCTGGACCGCGGTCGTACTTAACAATATCAACGCCATCTTGAGCCATCACAGCATCGACCGTTTGCACCATGAGGTTGAAGGCGATGCTGCTAAACGGCTGACCGCTGCGAAAACTCTGTGTGTATTTCTGCTGCGGCATCAGCCGCGTTTGGGTTTCGCTGATATCCTGAGCCAGAGTGAGTTTTTTGCCATCGTAGAGACGGAAGGAAAAATCACGCTTCTTTAGCCGATCGTATTCACCAGTCCATGCTAGGTAATGGGCGATGGCGCATATCTGGTTAGCACCAACATAAAATTGCCGAGTATCGACTCCTCCAGGGAAAGGCCAACCGCGTTCATCACCCCATGCGTAGCACAATCCGTCATGACCGTAGCCGTCATCGCTGATGGTCTGCTTGCTGAGGTTACGGCGAACATCCTCCCTGTAGCTGCTGTTTACATAGGCATGACCCTGGGCGCCCCATGCACCCCATACTGTGTGACCAGCACCATAGGGAAACCAAAATGCTGATTGCTGGTAGAAGTCGTTGTATAAGCCGTTCAGCGACGCTTGCCCGCCCGTGCTGGTGTTGATTGTGGAGTTGTTACCGAATGTGAAGTAGGGGAGCTGCTCACCTCGTTCGAGGCGGATGCCGCCGTTTGATGCGGATGCGCGAAGCACGATGGTATTGGCATTCGGATGTATAGAGCACATCAGCCATCCCTTGTTGTATCCGAACTTCATCTGCCCATTTCGACCGTAGTCTACAATGAACTGCTGAAGGTTTCGTGTCTGCACCACTACTGTGCTGCCGCCGGAGTTGGCCAGGTTCAGGCTATCGCGTGAACCCGAATTGAGGGATTCCACATTCACACGCTTGAAGGACTCAACCATGATGGTATGACCTGTCCGTGCCGCGATAAACCGCAACAAGGCTGGATCATCTGATGTTGTGTTTTTGAGCGACTTGCCGGTCAACCGGTCGAAATACCCATCTACCCCCATTTTGATAGGCCATGACAACACTGCTTTATCACTTTTAGGGGATGCTAAAGAGAGTGTGAGCTCCCGACCGTTGTTTTTGAACGTCACAGCGGAGGCAGTGATGTCAACAGAGCTTCCGTTTATTGTGGCACTCAGCGGCTGAAACACAAGCTCCTGGCTAAATGCCGATTTACCTGCGGCGTCGTATCGCAGACTGGTGATGCTGCCGTTATCTATCTGGATCTGCCAGAACTTACTCGAAGCGTTATATGACGACGGAGCAGATTGGCATGCCATCGCGGCTGACAGCCACAATGTAACAGTAAATACAGCATTAAGAGAACGGCAGCTACACATATTAGTCTCCAGTCATATGGGTGATGAATACCTACTTTATCTTGCGGAGCAGTTTTATTAAATGAAGGCTGTCCCATGCTTGAGTATACGGCTTTGTTTCCGGATACATCTCAGTCGGCGACTTCATCCACGAGAAGGTCACCCAAACATCAGGCTCACCACCAAGGCTTCGATAGAGTTGGGCATATGCGCTCATGTGCTGGTAGTACATGCGGTCTCTAGTGGCTGTGTCGAACACGCCATCTGGTTCGATATCCTGTATATCTGTGTTGATCCACATGGCGTATTTCAGACCATGCTGCTTCACTAGTTTTTCGAGTTCAATGGCTCGCTTAATGAAGTCTGTGGATTTGATGACATCCGGCTGGTTCGATACCGCCAGTTTCTGTGCGTAATCGGCGGGGTTGTCAACCATCACGCCATCGAGCTTCTTACCTTTAACCTTAAGAATCTGCAGTGTTTCTAGGAACACTGATGAATACTCACCGCGTCCGTATTTACCCTTCATCTCGGCGAAGTTAAAGTAGGCTGGTGTGCCCTTCCAACCCCAGTTCGGGAAGTTTGTGCCCAGGAATACCTTGATCTTGGGAAATCTGGTTTGCCAAATGGTCATGGCGTCCGCAATCTGAGCCGCAGCATAGGCCACGGTTTTGCCTTCATCGCGGTCATTGGGGTAGAGGCATCGGTAAAGCGGGTCATCAAATACGGCGATATCAACCACTCCGCCAGCTCCGCCTTCAGATACGGGTTTAATGTAGTTTTCCATCCAGCTCAGTTCTTGCTCCGCACTGGCTTTGCCCATGTTATCGCCTTGAACTGACATCCATTGAGAAAGACCTGCCATCTCTACTTCAATCTGAAGATGGTATTGATCGACCACCGCTTTCAATCCCTTAAGTTGGTCAATAGATGCCTTGCTAAACATCCCAATTGGTATATGCAGTATCCGCGAGTGCGACAGCACTTGCTTCATCTCGTCTGCATGGAATGCGATTGGCGATAAATCATTCTGCTGTTTTCCGCCAAACGGAACGACGCAGCCAAATGCGAACACCGATTTTTGGGGTATTGCCTTCATATTAGTTGGTATTGTCATCTTGGGTATGCTCATGATCTTCGGCAGGATGCCGACTTTTGGTGATCCTGGCAAGGCGACCATCTTGCCTTGGGAGTCACGAATAACTGCATGGACAGTATGTCGTTTGCCATCACGGTATTTAACTGGAACTGGTGTGACGAACATGGTTTTAGCTTGTGGTAGTTTATCGAGGTCTTCTCGGCTGCGGTTTGCGATAGCTGTAAAGTGAGGTTTTGGTGTTGTTTTGGCATCGACATAGAACTCGACAGTGAGTTTTTCGTTGGGTCGAGTGGAATCCCATGCCCATCCGTAACAGGAACCAGCACTGATGACATCAAAGCTGGCACGTATTTCTGCATGCGAGGCCATGGCAAATAGGCTTAAGCAAAAACATACGATACTTACGTTTATCTTCCGCACGTGAGCTCCTCCTGCACTAACACTTCGTTAGTTTAGCTCATTGTATCTGATGCGTACGATACAGACTAGGTAAATGTCAACCGAAAAGTGGTCCGTTTGCTGCGATTACCGAAAGGCACATCGCAGTTATGCGCTTTTAGCACGGCGGCGGTTGAGTATCTGCCGCAGTTGGTTGATCTCCTCGCAGCCCATCAGCTTCGCACAAGCCATATAAACTAGGGTGCCAATTCCACCGAGCACGAGAAGGTTGAACAGGTTATACAGCTTAATGTGGGGTGCATATGGCTGAATATACATACTGGTGAGTATCCGTAAACCAGCGCATACCAGCCAGGTGACAATACCCGACGAGAGCAGTTTTACGAATGGCATTCCTAGTGGTTTTATGTCGATCTTAATGCGCTTCTTGATGGCTAGCAGCATCCATCCGACATGCACCATGGCGATCAGCGAACCCGAAAGGGCCAGCCCCTTATAACCAAATGGCTTCATGAGGGCGTAGTTCATTGGGAAGAAGATAATAGTGGTGATGGTGCCGATGACAATAGGTGTGACCGTGTCTTGAACGGCATAGAATGCACGGTTCAACACAGCTTGACTGCTGCTGGCAAATAAGCCGAGGCAGTAGAGAACCATAGCTGTGGCGGTAATCTGTGCAGCTCCATGTGTTTTCGCGAAAGCGCCGTATCCATAGATGATGGAGATGATATCAGGAGCCAATGCGACCATCAGGGCTGTCGAGATAAATGCCAGCATCCATAACGTGCGAAGACCTTTGTAGAAGGTCTGTGTGAAATCATCCATCTGCTTGGTGGCCGCTAAGCCGCTGAGTGTGGGGAGTATCGCGATGCCGATAGACTGTGCGAATATGCCCAACGGCGCCTGCATCAGTTTGCTTGCGTTATCCAGCGCTGAGATAATTCCATGCTGGAGCATGGAGGCAAACATACGGTTGACCAGCACATAGACTTGCGGCAGCGATAATCCCAGAATAACCGGCAGCATCAGTTTTCCAACCTGAATTACTCCAGGATGCTTCAGGTCCAAACTCCAACGGAATTTACCACCATCTTTACGCATGAGGTAGACTTGCAGCAGGAAGTTGCCTAGGAACGCACCGATAAGCGCTCCCCAGATCATACCCTCGGTGCCCATGCTCTTACGCAGGAACAATCCACCCGCGATGATGCCTAGGTTATAGACGATAGGACCAAGTGCCTGCCCCCAGGGGTTCCCTAATGATTGCAGACTACCCATGATCAACCCACCTAGGAAAAAGGCAAGTTGGGCCGGCAAAATGATGCGGGTAAGGCGGGTCGTCTCAATCACTTCTAGAGCATTAAATCCTGGTGCAATTACCTTCACCAGCTGCGGCGTAAATATCTCACATAGAACGATCATGACACTGACAACAATAAACATAACAGATGCGACATTTGAGAACAAAGTCCATGCGTTATCATCGTCTTTATGGGCAATATATGATGAAAATACTGGAATAAATGCTGAAGAGAGCGCGCCACCGGCTATCAAGAAGTAAAGCAGGTCAGGCACCGAAAAAGCGGCACGGTAAATATCGGTGACAGAACCCTGTCCAAACCATGAAGCGATGAGGGTGTCACGCAGTTGCCCCAGTATGCGGCTCAGGAACACCGCGACCATCATAATGGCTGCAGATCGTATGAATGTCTTGTTGTCTTGTGTCATTGTATACCTATCCAGAACATTATACTGAAGCTGCTTGTATAATGCGCGATAAATGGGTGATGCAGCATGCGGTATTGGTGTCTGGCAGCATCACATGGTCGCGGCAGTATACGTATATCAGTTCAAAAACAAGCGATCTTCGCGTATATCGATATATACGTAAAACAACATTCCAACAGTTACCGCGAAAAGCTGCATGTTAGGCAATTAATTGGTTTTAGGGTGAAAGTGGTGGTATGCGAGGACGACAATACTGATCTGGAGCTATCGGATGCGCTGCTCCATGTAGTATTCTGGTTCCGCATCGAAGCCGTCGCGCTCACCAATCATCTGCTCGCGAACGATCTGAAAGCCGCATTTCGTGTATAAGCGCTGAGCGCGGGTATTGGCTTTCTGAACGGTTAAGCACATCACATCTGGACCAACATGCTTAGTTATTTCCAGGATACGCTTCAACTGCGCCTCACCGGCGCCGATACCTTGGTAACCTCGCCGAATACATATGCCGAAGGTGCTGGTTGGTGATTGCGCGTTTTCCCAGCGATACCACGAGAAGCCAACGATCTGGTTTTGATCATTTTCAAGCACGATAGCCACGACATTCGGGTGGTTACATTCTGCGGTATCTGCTTGAGCCCGTTCCGCATTCAACATGCTGGGCCGCATGTAGAACCGCGAGTCATCGCGAGGAACCGATGCGTAGAAATCAGCCAATGCCTCCGTGTCGTGCTCGGTGATCAACCGCTGCGTTAAAACACAACCGTCACGCATGACGATACTTCTCGTTGAGGCGAAATGCATCTGTTCTGGTTTCATGTAGTGCTCCTCGCGAAACGCAACGATAAAGATTTGCTACAGCGTGCGAACCTCGTGAACCACTTCGCTTCCGTGTTTAGCGAGTGTGGTGATGGTATCTACGCCGTTATGAAGCAGATACTGTCGTGCATCGGGTAAGCCAAAACCGACTTGATCTACATTATGGCTGTCATCGCCGAAGCAGAAGGGAACACCCATCTTCTTGGCCATCTGCACATACAACGGAGCCGGATAGGGGTGACCGATGCCTTTTCGAATTCCGGCTGTATTGAGATCCAGTATGGCACCTACTTCCGCAGCTGCGCTCATCGCTTCTTCTGCACGACGAACAACGACAGGGGTGTCTACATCACCAAAGTGACGGCCGAACAACCGGATGAGGTCGAAATGGCCGACAACTTCCGGTTTCAAACGGGTAATCATGTCCGCCAGTTTTCCGTAATACTCGCAGCAGAGTTCTTCCAGACTTCCAGCTTTGTCGATCAGACGGCCAAAATACTCTTTGTCTTCGTCTACGCACTCATCATATAGGAAGTGCACACTGCCAACGATGTAGTCAAACCGATACTGGCGCCGCCATTCAGCGGTCAGTGTGTCGTAGCTTTTTGGGGGTACGACTTCCGCTTCGAAACCGCGAAGCAGTTTGATCCTATCGCTGTATTCATCGACGATCGACTTGCTTGCTTGGGCATAGGCATCAAACATATCGACTAATTGCTGAACGTGAATGCCTTTAGGCCGCTCTCCAAGGAATACATACTGCTCAGCGACGCGGGCGCAATGCTCCGACATGCCAAACGTATCGTAACCAGCTTCGATGGCAGCTTCTACCATTTCGCGGAGAGTTGAGTGGGCGTGTTCGCAGAACTCACTGCTGTGTGCACCATGAAGGCTGCACATCCATGGTTGTGATGTCATGCTCGCTCCTCACCTACTAGAATGGTGTCTCCGCCGAAATTGACATCATCGGTGTTGGGGAACTCAACCAACTGATGAAGTCCGCGGCTTTCATGCCGCTTCAACGCACAACGAACCATCAAAGAGGCAACCAACACGAGGTTGGCATCTTCCCATAATCCGGCGCGAACAGCCTGGCTGGTCATCTGCTGTGACTGCTTAAGCAGTTGCTGCAGCGATGTATTGGCTTTTTCCAGCGATGGCAGGTTGCGGATGATACCGACATTTTTGTTCATGATCGCATGCATCTGCTCACGAATAGTGCCTCTGTCCGCATTGGTGTTAACAGTCGGGTGTTTTGGCAGGGTGACGGAATCGGGCACAGGTGACTCATGATGTGATGCGTATTCGGCTGCTTGATAGCCGTATACTAACGCTTCCAGCATGCTGTTACTTGCAAGGCGATTGGCGCCGTGAACACCAGTGCAGGATACTTCGCCAGCCGCTAGCAGACGGGGTATGCTGGTGCGTCCATTAAGGTCTGTCACCACACCACCGCACATGTAGTGCGCCGCAGGCAGAACGGGGATCATATCTTTAGCTAAGTCAAGCCCAACAGTCGCAAGTTTCTCCGAGATACCAGGGAATCGCTCGTGCAGATATTCTGCAGTTCGATGGGTGATATCAAGATAGACACACGGTATACCATGCTTCTTCGTTTCGGCGTCTATTGCTCTCGCCACCACATCACGCGGTGCTAGATCCTTCATCTCGTGGTATTCGCTCATAAATGCTGTGCCGTCGGGCAGACGCAGTATAGCGCCATCACCGCGCACGGCTTCGGATATCAAGAAAGCGCGGGCGTCGGGATGGAACAGCGTTGTGGGGTGAAACTGCATAAACTCCAGGTTGGCTACCCTTGCACCAGCACGCCATGCCAGTGCGACACCGTCGCCGGTCGCGATGGTTGGGTTGGTGGTTTGAGGGTAGATCATACCCGCACCGCCAGTGGCAAGCAGTGTGGTGTTCGCGATGAAGTATTCCACTTCCTCGCTAAGCCGGTTAAGTGCCATCACACCTACGCAGTCGCCGTTGCTGTCGGTGATGAGGTCAAGTGCAAAATAGTGTTCGTGAACGGTGATGTTTGGCTTGTTTTTTACAGCTTCCAGTAATGCACGTTCCGCTTCCCAGCCGGTGCGGTCAGCAAAGTGGACTATTCGGTTAAGGTGATGTCCGCCCTCACGACCTAACTTCAGTTGGCCTTCGGGATCGGCATCAAAACGGGCCCCGATCGACTCCAGTCGGCGTATTTGTTTGGGCCCCTCATTTACGAGAAGCTCAACAGCATCGCGATGGCAGATACCAGCGCCAGCAACTAACGTATCTTGAAGATGGTGTTCGGTGTCGTCTCCTGGATCCATGACCGCGGCGATTCCGCCTTGGGCATAGTTCGTGTTGGATTCTTTGCGATCTTTTTTCGTGATTACCGTGACTGTTCCAAAGTCCGACATGCGCAGGGCGAAAGATAACCCAGCCATGCCGCTGCCTATCACCAGTGAATTTGAGCGGTGGATGATTTCCATAAAACTAGCAGACCTCTGCTCTCCAGTATTGTTTCCGGCACACAGAATGCACGTTAATCAACGTCTATAGTCCCGCAACACCGAGGCACCGAATTCTGTACGTCAAGGGTATTATAGAGCAGAATTGGCGGAAGGTAAAAGCTTGCCTTCGTTTTTCTGTGGACGCAAGCTGTTATTGCGTTGCATAATGCAGTTATACTGGCTGATAAGCAAACACTTTGGATGGTATATGTTGTTAAACTCCCGCATCTGCGTGGTTCCTGCTAGATAATGAAAGCGACGATCATAGCTAACCCGATATCGGGACGCCATATTGGCACGTCCGCTGCGATGACCGCTCAACGCATCCTATCTGCAGCTGGTTGGGAGATTGATACCAAAGTGACGTGCTGCCCCGGCGAGGCAGAGACCCTGGCTAGGCAGTTGATAGACACAAACCCCGACGTTCTGCTGGCTTGCGGCGGCGATGGCACTATCACCCAAGTGATAACAGGCCTTGATGGCTCCGGCATACCGACCGGTATCATACCGGCGGGCACGGGTAATGATCTTTGCCGCACACTTGGTATCCCCATCAACCCTTCCGAAGCGGCAACCGGTTTGGTTGGCGGCAGCAAAGTATTTGTCGACATGTTGAGTATCAACGGTGGTAAATATCGATCTGTAAATATCACCAGTTTGGGTTTTGATGCCATGGTGGCCGATCGCATTAACCGTCGCTTCCGCTTGCTGGGCGGGCGAGTGGCCTACTTAACCGCAGTGTTCCAGGAGCTAGCCCGGTTACAGGCGACGCAAGTGAGTGTTGAGGTCGATGGTCACATATGGCAGGGCAAAGCGCTGTTGGTAGCAGTCGCCAATGCACGGTGCTATGGTGGTGGAATGCAGATCGCCCCTTTAGCAAAAGTCGACGACGGATTAGCGGATGTGGTTGTCGTGGAATATGTGAAGCGTGTGGAGTTCCTCATGAACCTCACTCGCGTGATTCGCGGATGCCACCTGCAGCATCCCAAGGTTCACTTTTGGCAGGGGAAGCATGTTTCCATCACCACACAGGGCGCAGTTCCGGTGCTTGCTGATGGTGATATCATCTGCACAACGCCACTTGAGGTTGATGTGCTGCCGCATCATGCTCCCATGTGGCTGCCGCGAAAAAGCATTGAGGTCAAGAAAGGGTAGGCGGCAGTGAGTTAACTGCCGCCTACATGGTAATCTGCTAGTCGCCGATTGCTCCGAAGTTTTGGTCGATAATGACGTAGTCGAACAAGTTAACGCTTCCGCTGCCGTCCAGGTCGGCCATGGCATTGGCCTTGCCGAAGTTGGAGTCCAGCGCGACGATATCAAACAGGTTCACTTGGTTGTCACCATCTGCATCACCGTTAGTCAATGTTGTGTTGGCCGTTACGGAACCATTCACATTAATCCCCGATATTTTGCGGGTTAACCAGTGGCTGCCGCTGATCTTCAGCGTGTAGTTTCCTGGCTGCAGGTTACTTAAGTTTGCTGAGCCTGTGTTTGACAGATGCAGCGTGCCTGAGTATGTTTGCGGACCGGCTAACTGGTATTGCAGCGACACGTTGCTTATGCTGCCCAGGTATGACGAATCAAGTGCTACCACCACTGGCAGTGAGGTGGGCTTAAACACCGTAAACACATCGGCCGTTGTGGCTGGCCCATCAGGATTGGTGACGGTGATGCATCCTGTCGTCGCTCCGCTTGGTACCGCCGCTGTAATCAAGCCGTCATTCTTTACTGTGAAG
>CAZFLA010000054.1:5512-8688 GCA_964519405.1 uncultured bacterium | reverse complement strand
CATTGAAAGTGACGGATGAAGTCCCTGTGAAGCCAAATCCAGATATCGTGACCGTGCTTCCAGCTGCTCCTGCGTGAGGTGCAAATGAAGTGATGACCACCGGTTGATAGATGACAAAGTCATTATTACTCACCACTGTGCCGTCTGAGTAGGTCAAGGTGATCTTTCCGGTAGCAGCTCCGCTGGGCACAACGGCCGTAACTGTCGTGGAATTGACTACTGAATAGAATGCCTCTGTTCCGTTGAATGTTATGGACTGCAGCTTCGAGAAGTCCACTCCTCGAAAGGTTACGGTGTCGCCGGGTATCCCGCTGTAAGGATCAACGCTGTCGATGTAGTTCACTACCGCAAAGCTGCCGGCACTGGTGCTGGTGCCGCCTGCTGATGTAATAGTGAACGGTCCTGTTGTGGTGAGGTTGGGGATGACTACTGACAAGCTGGTATCATTAATGATATCAAATGTGGCGGTGATGCCATTGAACTTTACATCAGTAGTGGTGGTAAATCCAACGCCAGTTAAGGTAACCCGGGTGCCGCCAAGTCCACTTGCAGGATTTATGCCTGAAACATTGGGTAACGGGAGCACTGTATAGTTATACGGCCCTGGGTTTGTACCTGTAGCGGTGGTCAATGCGAGTACACCTGTTGCGGCACCTGTGGGTACCGTGGCAGTCACCTGAGTGTCACTGTTTATAATGAAATTGGCTGATACCCCATTGAATGTCACCTTGGTTGTACCAATCAGGTTCTCTCCAGTTATGGTGACTTTGTCAGAGACCTTGCCGTTGGTTGGTGAAAAGCTGGCGATATGAGGTGTACCTGGCACTGTGAAGTCGGTGTCGCTTTTAACCGTACCATCTGCTGCCCAAATAGTGATTCTGCCCGTCGTCGCTCCTTGCGGTACAATTGCCTTCACTCCCGCTGACACAATATCAAAACGAGCGGGTACCCCGCTGAACAAAACCTCCCTAACATTATGTATATCAAGCCCGGTTCCAGTAATGGTAACCACTGTACCTACGCCACCACTGGTTGGAGTAAATGACGCGATATTTGGTAAAGGTATCAAGCCGTAGTAACCACCATTTGCTTGTAATTTAGGTGAAGGTGATGGGGCTGCACATATCGATGCAGCTAAGGTTACGCACGCGACGACAGTTACTAGCATAAATCTAGTAATCCGCGGCAGTTGCTGTGTGATGGACATGATGGGCTCCTTAATCCGATGATCTGCATTAACATCAATTTAACGGGTTGCGTTGATAAACTTACACTTCTGTTTGTATATCTACCGCATGACGGAAAGACGATTGCCACAAACGACTTCATAATCAAGTATAGTGTAACCCGTTTATGTAGGATTAAGAGGGGCAAAGGCACTAGATTCCAGTAGTTTTTCGAAACTCGGAACCTAGTGTCTGAGGGGATATTTAGCTGGACTTTTTATTACCGATGCCGCACTCTTGTTCGAGCTCTTTACGCAGCAGCCGTTTCAGAATCTTCATGGTTGCCGATTTGGGTAAGCTGTCCCTGAAGATCACTCGTTTCGGCACCTTATAAGTCGATAGTTTCTGCCGGCACCATTTCAGTATCTCTTTGTCAGTCGCCTGCATATCGGGTTTTAACACAACATAGGCCACGGGCAACTCGCCGCGCAGCTTGTCATATTCACCGACTACAGCGGTTTCCATCACTGCGGGATGGTGGGCGATGACTTCTTCAACCTCACGTGGGTATACGTTCAATCCACCCACCAGCAGCATATCCTTCTTGCGGTCTAGAATATAGAAGTAACCATCCTCATCAACCTTGCCGATGTCGCCCGTGTGATACCAGCCGTTGGCCATGGCCTCGGCGGTGGCTTCGGGCATATTATGGTAGCCAAGCATCACGCTTTCGCCGCGGACAACAATTTCACCCGTTTCACCAGTAGGCACTTCATGGTCGGTATCGTCGAATATCTTCATTTCAACGTTGCGCAGCGGTAACCCAATAGAGTTCACCTTATGAACGCCGGAATAGGGATTCACTGACGTAACCGGTGAACACTCGGTAGGCCCGTCACCCTCGATGATATCTATCTTGAACTTCGCCTTGAAGGCATTGAGAACGGCTTCGGGCAGAGGAGCCCCGCCAGAAATACACTGCTTCACCGAAGACAGTTTTTCCGGGCTTCTACTGCCAAATTGGGTAATAGCCGCAAACATCGTGGGTACCATAGGCAATAGGGTCACTTTGTGGCGTTGTATGGTGTTAAGTATGGGTTCCGGAGTGAACTTTTCTACAATGACCAAACTAGAAGATGATTCAAAGCACAGATGCATACAAACAGTGGCTGCGAAAGCGTGGAACAGCGGTAAAACCGCCAAAATCACCGAACCTTTTTCAGATTCGAAACTCACACGTGCGGCCGCACAGTTAGCCATCAGGTTGCGATGCGACAACATACATCCCTTAGGAAATCCTGTTGTGCCGCTAGTATACATAAACACGGCGGGATGTTTGGCCGCATCAAACTGCGGCGTTTGCGGAACGGGTGCAGTGGATGTTTTCCATAATGGGTCAAAGCTAATAGCACCGTCAGCATCGCCTGTGCACACAAATATGTGCTTGATGCTGGGTACGTTGGGCAGCGTTTCTAATACTGTCGGCAGTAATTTGGGGATGGTAACAACAGCCTTAACTTGTGCATTGTTGTAAATGTAGGATAGTTCATCAGCTTTACACACCGGATTACTAGGAACAGCTATGGCGCCGATTGCCTGAAGACCATAATATGAGATGACGAACTGGGGGAGGTTACCCATCAATATGGATACACGATCTCCCAACCCTATGTCATGCTGCGTAAATGCCTGAGCTGCACCACATACATAACCATATAACTGTTCGTAGGTGGTTACATCGTCGTTGAAATAGATGGCGGGTTGCTGAGGTGCATCCTCAACCGCTCTCTGCAGCATGCTAAAGAGGTTGTCCAATATAAATCACTCCTGGATTTTGCAGTGTACGTTAGGTAAATTTCCATACCTAGTACATTAGAATACATTATTGCGCGTGTTATTTGTTGTCGGTAGTGCCTATATATGGGGCAGACACTACCGAGTTTGTCGATTATCGATTTATAGCAGGTAAATTATCTATACACGCCGTCGGATGGGCTACATCGACACTTC
>CAZFLA010000054.1:0-5502 GCA_964519405.1 uncultured bacterium | reverse complement strand
TCTTTACGCAGAAGCCTTTTGAGGATTTTTAATGATGCCGATTTAGGCAGGCTCTCCCTGAAAATCACCCGTCTTGGCACTTTGTAAGTAGCAAGTTTCTGTCGGCACCACTTGATGATTTCACGATCTGTGGCGTTCTGACCGGGTTTCAGCACAACATACGCGACAGGAAGTTCCCCGCGGAGTTTATCATACTCACCCACCACTGCTGTCTCCATCACGGCGGGATGGTGTGCAATAACCTCTTCTACTTCCCTAGGATACACATTCATGCCGCCAACAAGCAGCATGTCTTTCTTTCGGTCGAGTATGAAGAAGTAACCATCCTCATCGACTTTACCTAGGTCGCCAGTATGATACCATCCAGATCGCATGGCTTCGGCGGTTTCCTCGGGCATATTGTGGTATCCAAGCATTACATTGGCACCGCGAACTACGATTTCGCCTGTCTCGTTAGTTGGCACTTCGTTGTCGTGTTCGTCGAATATTTTCATCTCCACATTAGGTAAAGGAAGGCCAATACTGCCGACCTTGTGCGTGCCATTCACGGGGTTAACCGAGGTGACCGGTGAGCATTCCGTCGGGCCATCGCCCTCAATGATGCTGATGCCGAACTTACCTTCGAAAGCATTCAAGACCGCTTCGGGCAGAGGGGCGCCGCCAGAGATGCAATATCGAACAGATGCGAGTTTCTCAGGGCTTTTGCTGCCAAACTGTGCGATGGCTCCGAACATTGTAGGCACCATGGTGACTAAGGTGACTTTACGCTTTTCGATGACATCAAGCACAGTATCTGGCGCGAACTTATCGATGATTGCGATGCTGGCCGCAGTTAGGAAGCTAAGGTGCATGGAGACCATGGCAGCAAATGCGTGGAACATCGGCAGAACACCCAGCACAGTGTCTTTGGTTGAGAGCTGTAATACAGCTTGACAGCCATTGGCATTAGCGATGAGGTTGCTGTGAGACAGCATGCAGCCTTTGGGATATCCTGTGGTGCCGCTGGTATACATGAACACTGCTGGATGAACAGCAGGATCAAATTGTGGTGTTTCTATAGCATCTTCACAAGGAATTGCCAGCAGAGCATCAAAGTCTATAGCACCTTCAGCCGATCCATGGCAAGTGAAGACATGTTTTAGCCCAGGCACAGTCTCCTGTGCGGATTTAACCGTGGATAGAAGCTGCGGGATGGTGACTACAGCTTTAACATTGGCGTTGTTGTAGATGTAGGAAAGTTCATCGGCTTTCAGCATCGGGTTGCTGGGCACTGCGACGGCACCAAGTGCTTGAAGGCCGTAGTAGGCTATTAAAAATTGGGGGGCATTGCCCATAAGAATGGAGACGCGGTCACCAAAGCCGATACCGTGTTGAGAGAACGCCTGAGACGCACTGCACACTTCATTATAGAGTTGGCGGTAAGTAATGATCTCATCTCGGTAGTATATCGCCGGATGATCTGGATATGTTTGTGACGTGTTTTGCAGTATGTTAAAAAGATTCATTACTATTCGCTCCTCTCAAAAGGTAAAGATGTCGGCCGCTGTGCCCTAATCACAGTCGCTTATTGGTGTTCAGATGTCAGTTCATCGCGCAGAACTCGTTTGAGTATCTTCAACGATGGCCCTTTGGGTAGAGATTCCCGAACAATTATTCGTCTGGGCACCTTGTAGTTAGCAAGATGCGTTCGACAATAACGCAGGATGTCATGAACGTCGGCTTGGTGACCAGGTTTACTGACTACGAACGCAACAGGCACTTCTCCGCGCAGTTCATCATTATCTCCGACAACGGCCACTTCGGCGACATCGGGATGCTTATTGACGACTTCTTCAATCTCGCGCGGGTAGACGTTTAGTCCACCGACCAGAAGCATATCTTTCTTGCGATCCATAATCCAGTAATACCCGTCAGCATCGCGCCTGCCGATATCACCAGTGTGATACCACCCGTTTTTCAGTGCCTCAGCAGTGGCTTCCGGCTTGTTATGGTAACCCAACATCACGTTCTCGCCCCGAACCACAATCTCACCGCGTTGCTCATCGTCCAACGGGTTGTCTTGCTCATCAACAATGGCCATTTCAACGCCGGGAATAGGCACGCCAACGGAACCTGGTCTTTCCGGTGCGTCGATGGGGCAGAAGGTGCAGAAGGGTGACAGTTCGGTGCTGCCATACCCTTCGACGATGTGTTTATCGTATTTCTGTTTGAACCCCTGAAGGGTCGCCACCGATATCGGCGCTCCAGCCGACACGAAGAGCCGAACGCTGCTTAAATCTCTATCTTCTCTATCGCCGAAATGAAGTATCGCGGCGTACATCGTTGGCACGATGGGGCAGATCGTATTGCGATGCTGCTCCAGACAATCCAGCACCACATTGGGCACCGGGTGATCAAGCAGCACGAAGCTTCCGCCAAGCCTTATGCTTTGATTCATGCACAACGAACTCGCAAATGTGTGGAACAGGGGCAATACCGTCATGTAGCTGTCATCGCTTGTTAGGTTAAGCGCAGCCTGTGCCATTTCCATATTGGCGATCTGGTTTCGGTGCGATAGCATGCATCCCTTTGGAAACCCAGTTGTGCCCGATGTGTATAGAAAAACTGAAGGATCCGTTACCGGATCGATATCGACATGGGTAAGCTGACCGACGTTCTCGTTAGCACAGATGGCATCGAAGTCGAGGCACCCTTCAACAACGCCGTTAGCGCAGTAGATGCGCTTCACGGTGGGTGAGAGCTTTTGGGCTGCCTTGACCACTTTAGCAACAAGCGGACAGCAAACTGCTGCAACACAAGCCGCGTCGTTGTAGATGTAGGCAAGTTCCTCGGGTGTTAGCTTTGGGTTACTGGGCACCGGAACGGCACCAATTGCTTGCAGTCCATAATAGGCTATGACAAACGCAGGGTTGTTGCCGAGTACAATTGATACACGGTCACCTTTGCGTATTCCATCATTGGTAAAAGAAGCTGCGGCTGCACAACACGCTTTATATAGTTCCGAATATGTGTATGTGATATCACGATATGCGAGAACTACTTTGTCTGGCCGTTGTTGCGCTGAGTTGATGAGTAGGTCAAACAGAGTCATGTGCAGGTATGTTCCTCCAGGCTACTATAGCCATTATACGGGACTTCATGATGTGATTGGTATATATGACACACGTTTTTTTAAATCAAATTGCAAACATAGCTAATAAACTATATTGTATGCGTGTTGTGTATAAGAGAAGAGATCGATCGTATTCAACCTAAATAGACTAGAAAATACTTATATTTTGGTGGCTGATATGGATGCAGCCGTCGGCAATGTCAGTGACTATTCGCCGCTCCATTGCCGACGTTGTTGATGCTATTAACTGCGATTTGCGCTCCGCGAAATCTAAGAGCTCTTGTTCAGTTCATTTCGTAGTTCGCGTTTGAGGATTTTCATTGTGGCTGACTTTGGCAGTTGTTCTCGGATGATGACTTTCTTGGGCACTTTATATGCTGCTATACGCTGACGGCACCACTTGCTGATCTCCTTGTCGGTCGCCTGTTCGTCTTGTTTGAGCACGACGAACGCTACGGGTGCTTCACCGCGCAGTTTATCGGCTTCACCTACAACGGCGGCTTCGAGCACTGCAGGATGGTGCAGGATAACCTCTTCTACCTCGCGGGGGTAAACATTAAGGCCTCCAACCAAAAGCATGTCCTTTTTTCGATCAAGAATATAGTAATACCCATCGGTGTCGCGCTTGCCGATGTCGCCGGTATGATACCATCCACTCGTCATGGCGGCAGCCGTTTCCTCGGGCATGTTGTAATATCCCAACATGATGTTTTCGCCCCTAACGACTATCTCGCCTATCTGGTTATCATCCAGGAAGTTGTCGTGGTCATCAACAATGCCCAACTCAACAAACGGTAAGGGCAAGCCGATACTTCCAAGCTTCTGCACACCTTCAAATGGGTTTACTGCAGTGCATGGTGAACACTCTGTTGGGCCGTATCCTTCAATGATGGTTTTTCCATATTTAGCCTTAAAGCCATCGTATATGGTTGGAGCGAGTGGGGCACCACCGCTGGCACAGTAGATACAGGATGCCAAACTTTCGGGGCTTTTTGTGCCAAATTGTGTGATGGCGGCATACATGGTAGGAACCATCACCATAAAGGTGACCCTATGCTTTTCGATTTGATCAAGAACAGTATCAGGAGCGAATTTATCGATGATGACAACACTGGAACCAGATTCAAACACGGTGTGCATGCACACTGTGGCTGCGAATGCATGAAAGAGCGGCAATACTCCCAGCGTCACGCTGTCAGGGGTATAGTGGCCCACAATGTCCATGCTCTTGGAGTTCACCATGAGGTTATGATGGGAAAGCATACATCCCTTGGGATGGCCAGTCGTTCCGCTGGTATACATAAACACGGCAGGATGCGTTTTGGGATCGAACTCCAGTAATACAGGCTCTTCGGTCACACTTGCTAGTGTTAGTTGATCGAAGTCGATGGCGCCGTCGGCTCCGCCTTGGCAGACAAAGATGTGCTTCAGCGATGGTACGCTTGCCTGTGTTTCTAGTACTACTGGCAGCAGTTGGGGGATGGTGACGACAGCTTTAACTTGTGCGTCATTGTAGATATAGGACAGCTCTTCAGGCTTAAGCATGGGGTTGCTGGGAACAGCAACGGCTGCGATGGCTTGAAGGCCATAATAGGCAATAGGAAACTGCGGTATGTTGCCCATGAGCAGTGATACACGGTCACCCATACCGATGTTGAATTGTTTGAATGCTTGTGCAGCACCACACATGTATTGGTATAGCTTCTTGTACGTGATGGTAGTGTCTTTGAAGAATATAGCAGCATGCTCCGAGCGTGCTAATGCGGTGTTGCGCAGCATGGTAAATAGATTATCCACAGCTAGCTCCTTGTGGTTATTTAAGGTGCGTCACCACTATTATACGAGGCTAACGAAAACGTGGGGTATTCGTTAGCCTCGCCTTACTGCTTATTTATACCCGAGCCAACTGCAAAATAGCTATGATGCCGCGGGTTTAGTCACCCACACGACTACACTCCGGGAGCTGGTGCTCCGGGAACTGCGTGCTGTGCGGGTTCCTGCACCGTGCAGCTTGTTAATAGCGGCCGGCGTCG
Source organism: uncultured bacterium (assembly GCA_964519405.1). Classification (GTDB taxonomy): domain Bacteria; phylum Armatimonadota; class HRBIN16; order HRBIN16; family HRBIN16. The sequence goes on along the minus strand of CAZFLA010000054.1, from coordinate 357 downwards.
CTTCACTCCGGCCGGCGCATGGATGCCAACGCACTTGTGTCTTGGGGTAACCAATGTCGCTATCCCTTGACGCCACCTAAAGTGATTCCACTGATGAAATACTTTTGTGCGAAGAAGAACAGCAATAAACAAGGTGCCATGACTATCAACGATACGGCCATCAGCAGATGGGTAGTGACACCGTAATGCCCTTGGAAAAACTGCAGTCCCAGCGCAAGTGTCATTTTATCCGGGGTCGTGAGGTATATCATTGGTCCCATGAAGTCGTTCCATGTGCCCAGGAAGGTGAATGCCGCGATGACCGCCAAGCAAGGCTTCATCAACGGCAGTACGATGTGCCAGTATATCTGGTAGGGG
>CAZFLA010000053.1:1752-20928 GCA_964519405.1 uncultured bacterium | reverse complement strand
TCGATACATCAGCTTTGGCGTATATGCCAAGTTAATCGAAGGCAAAGTGATGGTAGATTTTTGAGGGATCTTCGTGCTGTCGGGTGCCCAGTAGCGCACACCAAGATATTTTTCTAGCAGTTCCTCTACCGCATAAATACTGCCCCGCGGACGATCACCAGCTATGATGATATCTTTCCCAACGGTCTTGATGAGAATACCATCGCGACGCAGTGTCTGCCAGTCAAATCGCCCTATCAGCTTCTTAGCCATCGCGGTTTGGCCTATGATGATGCGTGTTTTCCCGGCAGCAGCCGACTTCACTATTGGCAGTGATGCACCACTGATTTGTTTTATCGTCTTGGCAAGTTCTGAACCTGCATAGGCTTCCGATACAGTAGCATCAGCGGCGACCACGATCACAGCCTGAGGCCTACTAGATCGCACTAAACAGTTTTGCGGTGCTGCCGCAACGCTGGTTCCAACCATCGCTAAAATCGGAAATATGTAACAGCTCTTCATTGTATACTGACTACCTCCTAAGGAATAACAACAATAACTATGTATCATGAGTTATTAGGTTATATGATGACATCCATTCATACGAATTTCAAATGAGTATCATCTGCAAACACGAGTTTGCCAGTTTGCATTTTCATTATCGTATACAAATCATAAAAGTTGCCGGGAGGTTTGGGGATGGTGTACACTACTATTTGCGTATATCGTCTTAGTGCAAACCTCAGCAGGAGCGATTCATAGCATGTTTCCGTTTTCAGGCTTAGGAACCCCCGAAATAGTCACGATCATAGTATTAGCTTTATTGGTATTTGGACCTAAAAAGCTGCCTGAGGTTGGACGTTCGGTGGGTAAGGCGATCCGTGAGTTTAAAAAGAACTCTGAGGAGATCGCAGATTCGTTTAAGTTAGATGTTGATCTGGATTCAACGTCGACTGCGCAAAATGAGTATGTTTCTCAGTACGGCAGTTATTACGGTAATGAGTCAGAATCAAGCATCTCTGGTGGTGGCGATATGTCGCAAGCCGACCAAGACGATGAAACAGAATCGTCAAACGAACCACAACAATCATCTGAACGAACAAACAACTATCGAGTTATCGCCCGCGGGCGAACCTCTAGTCATAGTTCATCTCGTAGGAGAGTATAAATGCTTAATGTACTTCTGTTTATTCAAGTCATCTTATCAATCTTTTTGATTGTGGTGGTTGCTATGCAGACATCGAAGAACGAAGGCCTTGGCGGAGCGATCAGCGGGCAGACCAGCAGTTCATTTAGAGGCAAGCTGGGCCGTGAAGAACAGCTCGGTATAGTCACAAAATACATCGCTGTGGCGTTCTTCGTCGTTAGCATCATCGTGGCCATCGTCGCATCTAAAGCGGCTTAGTTACACACATACTGTTCTCTTTCAAACCACCTGAAGTACATTTCGGGTGGTTTTGTGTCTGAATGGTCAACACGCTATGCAGAGATGCACACATCGCTGTACAATCTTCAGATAGAGCACGCATGCTAAGTTGCGCCAAAATATGGCGCTGTTCCTATACATATGGAGGAATTTACGAATATGAGTCTCAGCTCGGAAACTATCCGGCGCAACTATGAAGTAGCCAAAGAAGCCTACGCCGCACTTGGCGTAGATACAGATAAAGCCCTGTCGCTTCTTGATCAGTTGCAAGTTTCACTGCATTGCTGGCAAGGCGATGATGTCGTCGGTTTTGAGAACCCAGAGGGTTCCCTTTCTGGTGGCATTCAAGCTACTGGCAACTACCCAGGAAAAGCTTCCACTCCTACTGAACTGCGTTCAGATATTGACAAGGTCATGAGCCTGCTTCCTGGTAAACAGCGCTTGAACCTTCACGCACTATATATTGATTACCCAGAAAAGATAGAGCGAGATGCCATCAAACCAGAGCACTTCCAGAGCTGGATTGATTGGGCTAAGAAGAATGGCATTGGCCTTGACTTCAACAGCTCCTTCTTTAGTCATCCTTATTCCGAAGATGGTTACACATTAGCCAGCGCTAACGACACCATCCGCAAATTCTGGGTAGACCACCTCATCGCCAGCCGCCAGGTGGCCGCTGAGATGGGTAAACAGCTTGGTTCACCGTGCTGCCACAACATCTGGATCCCAGATGGTGAAAAAGACCTTCCTGCAGATCGATGGTCACCACGTGCCCGCCTAATCGACAGCCTCGACAAGGCACTAGCCGTTGATGTTGACAAAAACCTCTGTAAAGACTTTGTCGAAAGCAAGTTGTTCGGCATCGGTGCAGAAAGCTACACTGTTGGCTCACAAGAATTCTACCTGGCATATGCCATCAGCCGCGGTATCGGCCTCACCATGGATATGGGTCACTTCCACCCAACTGAAGTTGTCTCCGACAAGATCTCTGCAGTGCTGGCTTACATGCCGGAAGTTCTGCTGCACGTTAGCCGCGGCGTTCGCTGGGATAGTGACCATGTGGTCATCCTTAGCGACGAACTGCAGGCACTTGCTCAGGAAGTCATCCGTGGCAACGCTCTTAACCGAGTATTCTTCGGCCTCGACTTCTTCGATGCCAGCATCAACCGCATCGCAGCTTGGGTAATCGGCACCCGCGCCATGCAGAAGTCCATGCTGATGGCATTGCTTGAACCATCAACTTGCTTGAAGAAGATGGAGCTTGAAGGCGATAAAGCTGGCCGGCTAGCTCTCATGGAAGATCTAAAGAACATGCCTTGGGGCTTGGTTTGGGACTTCTACTGCGACAAGAATGGTGTTCCTGCAGGTAACGCGTGGATCGACGAAGTTCGCTCATACGAAAAGTCCGTGCTCGCAAACCGCTAACAAGAAACGCTCGCTAATCCAAAGGCCGACGAATTCGTCGGCCTTTTTTGGGTTCTTATGTACTGCTTCCAGCAAGTATCGGTGCATTTTGGTATTATCACACTGTATAGTAGTGTACATGGCAAAAATTAAAACCATATCATCCCATACACCTTTGAAAGAAGGATATTTTTCGCATGAGAATTCTGGTAGCCGAAGACACCTCAACCACGCAGTGTTTGTTAGTACAGTCGCTGACAAAATGGGGTTATGAAGTGGTGTCGTCTGTAGATGGCCAAGAAGCTTGGAATATACTTCAGTCAGCAAATCCCCCCTCTATAGCCATCTTGGACTGGATGATGCCCAAACTTGACGGCATCGATATTTGCAGACTGGCGAGACAGAAGTTCACCGTCCCCCTCTACATCATTCTGTTAACAGGACGCGATAAAACAGAGGATATCGTCGCTGGCCTTAATGCAGGTGCCGACGACTACATAATCAAGCCTTTTGAAATGGAGGAACTGCGTGCGCGCGTTAAAACAGGTGAACGGTTTGTCAGCCTGCAAAACTCACTGCGCGATCATATCCGCAGACTAGACGAAAGCCAGCATCTGCTGCGCAAACGCGAGCAGCATTATCGTACTCTTGTTGAGGGTGCGCCAAATTCAATTGGTCTGCTTGATGCCACAGGTCGGATACTGAGCTTGAATACGAACGGCCTTCAAGCCATGAACCGCCAAGCCAAAGATATTCTCGGAAACTCATTTATTGATTTATGGATTCGCGAAACACACCCCGCAGTCAGTTACGCCATCGCACATGCCCTCTCCGGTGAGCACACCTCTTTTATTGCTGATCAAATGCTGCCTAACAATGTGATCGCTACCTGGGAAGTTGCCCTTAACCCCTTGTTTGACGACCAAACTGGTAAAGTCACAGGCCTAGTGGTTATCGGCAGCGACATTACCCAGCGCAAGAAAACGGAAGATGCCTTGCGAGAAAGCGAGCGTTGGTTTCAGACCATTGGTGATGCCGCAATGGACGGCATCATGGCCATTAACTCTATAGGGAAAATAATATACTGCAACCGAGCCGGTGAGCAAATACTGGGCTGTGCAGCATATGAACCCGTAGGACAAGAATTTGCCGCCTTTTTCGCTGAAGATAATGGCAAAGAGGCCATATATCGACAGCTTAACGAGATGCAGCATAATGCCAACATCGAGATGGAACCATACATCATCGAATCCAGCGTATCAAGCAAGAAGAACCAACTGGTGCCTGTCGAAGTGGCGATGAGTATCGCCAAGATGCATGGCGAACCACACCTTATCACTATAGTTCGAGATATCACTGAACGACGCATTAAAGATGAACAAAACCATCAACTAATGAATCGGTTAGCCAGTGCCAATACCGAACTGCGTGATTTTGCTTTTGTCGTTTCGCACGACCTTAAGGCACCGCTTCGCGCAATCAGCAGTCTCGCCACATGGATCAGCCAAGACTATCAAGATGCACTTGATGAAGGCGGCAAAGACCAACTTGGGCTGCTAGTTCAGCGTGTGGGCCGCATGGGTAAGCTTATCGATGGGATATTGGAATATAGCCGTGTTGGACGAGTAACCGAAAAGTTCGCCAATATCGATCTGCAGCAGATGCTGTCAGACATCGTAGATATCTTAAATCCACCAGACAACATCACAGTTAACATACAACCCAATATGCCTATGCTTATTGCAGAACCAACACGTATCAGTCAGCTCTTTCAAAACCTACTGAGCAATGCTATTAAATACAACGACAAATCTCAAGGTCTCATCAGTGTGACATGCGAAGATCAAGGTGAGTCTTGGCTATTTCAGATCACTGACAACGGGCAAGGTATCCCTGAAAAAGACTATGAGCGAGTCTTCCAGATATTCCAGACCGTGAAGCCGCGAGATGAAGTTGACAGCACAGGCGTGGGCTTAACTGTAGTAAAGAAAATTATAGACATATTTCAAGGGAAAATCTGGATCGACAGCAAGTTAGATGAGTACACAACATTCTCATTTACCTTACCGAAAAAGATACCGGCATATTAGTTTCACGTGAATATTTAGGAGCACGAAATGCGTTTAAACTCATTGACCGTAGGTAAGCGTCTGTCATTAGCATTTGGCATCACTACGCTGATCTCAGCTTTAATTGGCTGGCGCGGTGCGTATGGCGTGCGTATGGTTTACACAAACTCCCGCAATCTTGTCAACGTTAATATTGTAGCTTACCAGCATAGTTACAGTGTTTTGAACTGCCTTTCAGACATTCAAACGGTGGAATTAGCTGCTGTTGTTCCTGATATGAATGAAGATAATCGCAAAAAGCTCCTAAACTCGTTGCCCTCACTATATAACAAGCTTAACAACGAGATATCAAAGATGAATGAGCTGCAGCTCTCTGCGACCGAAAAGAGTCTGTGGCAGACTGTTCTTACTAACAAACAGAACTGGATGCAGAGCCATAAGCAAGTGCTCGGTTTGCTAACCAAGAATGATGCCACTGGCGCAATGCTGCTTGCTACATCCACCGGCCTTGAATCACATGACGTGCTGGATAAATCAGTAGACGCATTTAACAACGAGTTAACAAAGCATAATCGGGCGGAGCTTGCAGAATCGGAAAGTTCATACGATATCACCCACATCCTAGTGATTTCGATGACGGTGCTGGGATGTTTGGCAGCTATTTATTTAGGGATTGCTGTGACAAGCACAATAGTAAAACCGCTCAAAAAGATCACTGAAGCTAGTAATCGCCTAGCAGAGGGCGACGCCAACACTGAAGTTGATGTAGATGGATCTGACGAAGTGGCGGAGCTGGCAAAATCTGTCAGACTGGCGCTTAGCAACATACAGCGACAAACCGATGTCGCTCAGAAGATTTCTCAGGGCAACCTAAACGTGCAGATCACCGCAGCATCCGAGCGAGATACATTATCGCAGTCAATGCAGTTGATGTTAGTCTCTTTACAAAAAATGGTTCAAGAAACCACGATATTGGCTTCTGCTGTTAACACCGGTCAAACCAATGTGCGCGGAAATGGCGACCAATTAACTGGCGCATATAAAGACATCATTGTCGGTATGAACCGCACCCTTGATGTATTAGCTGCTGCATTTGATGAACTCTCCAAAATCGCTTCAGCCTTGAAGAACCGTGACCTCACTGCTCGTATGCAAACAACATTCCAAGGCGATTTTCTCACCATGGCTAATGCTTTCAACGACGCTATGCAAGCGCTTGATGAAGCATTCAAACAAACCAACCATGCAGTGGATACCGTGTTGAGTTCGGGCAGGATGGTCACCGCAACAGCCTCAGAAGTGGGTCGGGCCAGCTCCACCATCGCTCAAACAATATCACAGGTCGCTCAAGGCAGTTCAGAACAAAGCAGCACCATCACCGCCGTATCAGCTAGTATGGAACAACTAAGCCGGGCAATCATCGATGTGGCTCGCGGTTCACAAAGCCAAGCTGGAATAGTGCAAGACACTGTTGTCATCATCCAGAAGATAAGCGATGACATAAACGAGGTGGCCGCTACCGCTCAGCAAGCTACCGCAGCATCGCTGGATGTTACGGATGTAGCTCGTGTAGGCAGTGGAAGTGTCAAACAGACAGTCGAGGGTATGCTGTCTATCCGTGATACAAGCAGTCGTATGGCTGATGCCATAAAACAGCTTGGTGTTCAAAGCCGACAGATAGGTACGATTGTTGAGGCCATAGATGACATCGCCGATCAAACGAACCTACTGGCCCTCAACGCTACGATTGAGGCCGCACGCGCCGGTGAACACGGTAAGGGCTTCGCCGTTGTGGCTGACGAAATCCGTAAACTTGCCGAGCGATCCAGCAAGTCCACACGTGAGATCGCCGCACTGATCAACAACATTCAGGAAAACACCGATAATGCGGTTGCCGTAATGAAAGACAACGGGCAGGTTGTGGAAAACGGCGTGGTACTGGCAAACCAAGCAGGTCACTCTCTGGCAGATATACAAAATTCGGTCAACGGTATCGTTGAGCTCATCCGAGCCATGGCGGAGAGCGCTCAAAAAATGAATGCCAGCAGCAACGAAGTGGTTCATGCAGTGGAAAGCCTTAGTGCTGTGTCGGAAGAAAGCAGCGCCGCTACTGAAGAGATGTCCGCCATCAGCACAGAGGTCAATCGGTCAATCGAGCAGGTGGTAACAGTCAGCGAACAGAACGCAGCCGCTGCTGAAGAGGTCTCCGCCGCTGCCGAAGAGCAGAGTGCTGCGGCGCAAGAGATGGTGGCAGGCGCCGATGATACCGCAAAAACTGTAGAGCGCCTACAGCAAACCATATCAACCTTTAAAGTCACAAAGGCAGACTAGGCAGTGACAACTCACGACACGCCCGAATCATCTGCAGCTGATGTCATGCGCCATGTGATATTGTGCAGCATATCTGGTGAAACCTATGGAGTCAATATCGAAGATATTGACACGGTCATCCGATATGAAGCAGTGACACCTGTTCCATGTATGCCAGCTTTTGTCGAAGGCGTGGTTAACTTACGCGGCAAGATAGTGCCTGTGATAGACCTGCGAAAGCGGTTTGGGCTAAAGGTGAATCCACCGCAGCGCCAGAGCCGAATAGTCGTTGTTGAAATCGCAGACCAATTAGTTGGTCTCGTTGTCGATGAGGTCATTCGCACCGCGTTGATAGCCTCTGAGCAGATTGAGGAAGTGGGAACACTGGTTGTTAATGTTAAGCACCGGTTTATTGAAGCCATAGGTAAACATGCAGATCAGATCATCATTCTGCTTAACCTTGCCGAATGCTTATCTCCTCAGGAATCACATGATATGATTGCTGCAATAGATTCTGTTAACACCTGCGAGGATGATAATGAGTGACTTTAGAGATGACCCTGCGGTTGTAGAGGTTTTCTGGCAGGAAACGGAAGAACAACTACTTCGGCTAGAACAAGGTCTTGTAGAAATCGAGCAAGACGGGCACTCTTCAGCAGTCCTCAATGATGTATTTAGAGCAGCTCATACCCTTAAAGGATCGTGTGGTATGATGGGCTACTCTGACATTGCCGAGCTCACACATGCCATGGAAGAGCTCCTCGATGCACTTCGCCAAGGTAAACGAGAAGTCGACGAGGATGTAGTAAATGCATTGTTAGCGGGCAACGACTGCCTAAGAGCCATGTTTGATGCCGTTCGTGCTAACCTAAGCACCCCATCCGCCAAAGCAGCCATATTAGAGCTAAAGCAAGCAAGCGCTGCCGCACGGTCTGAAGGCACTATAGACCCAACTGTGGCAAAAGCCGTTGGTGTCGATATGCCGCCGTTAACTGATGGCGCAGTGCGCATTCAGGTTACTATAGCTTCCGACTGCATGACACCCACAATCCGAGCTTTCATGGTATTCAATGCACTCCGTGATAAATCGGAGATCATCTGCAGTAATCCCGATGAAGCCGATACAGAGTCAGTATTTGCTGGTCAAAGCATTCTGCTGGATGTCGTTCCGCACAACTCTGATATCTCAGTGCTGCTTCACGCCCTAAGTTTCTCTGAGATTACGGTCACCATCCTAGACGACCGGCGTGAACAGCCCATTCAGGATTCAAACACTGAGCCAGCAGAATGCACGGCAACTCCAAATGCTGATGATGTTGTCGAGCAGTCTGAGGCGAAACCATCAGTAGATATGAAACATTTCGCCGGCCTACAAACCGTAAGGGTAGCAGTAGAGCGCCTAGATGCCTTAATGAACCTTGTTGGTGAACTTGTAGTAGGACGAAGCCGCATCGATCAATTGGTAGACGAGTTAACGCTGACGATCGGCGATACTAATATCATCAATGACATAAAAGATACATCGCAGTCATTAGGCCAGTTTACGGCTGATCTCCAAGAACAGATCATGCGCATCCGCATGCTGCCGGTTGAACAGGTGTTTAATAGATTTCCGCGCATGGTACGCGATATATCTCATCACGCCGGAAAGCGTGTTAAGTTCATCATACAGGGTCAAAACACCGAGCTTGATCGATCTTTGATGGAAGATATTGTGGATCCCATCACTCAGCTTCTGCGTAACGCCATAGACCATGGTGTAGAGCCCCCAGAAGAGCGTATTAGTAAGGGTAAGAACGCTGAGGCCACAGTGACTCTTAGCGCACGGCACGAGGAAAACCACATCGTTATATCGGTCAGCGATGATGGACGAGGAATATCTACGGAGCAGGTTCGCCGGGCGGCAGTTGTCAAGGGCGCCATTAGCCAAGAAGCCGCCGATCGTATGTCCGAACATGAAGTGATGTCGCTCATATTCCTACCAGCGGTTTCCACTGCGGCTATCGTCACGGAAATATCTGGGCGCGGCGTAGGCATGGATGTGGTAAAAAACAACATAGAACGCCTAGGTGGTTCTGTGGAAGTGGAAAGCCCTGCAGGGCACGGAACCACAATTACAATTAGGCTTCCGCTGACACTTGCCATCGTCAATGCACTCATTGTGCAAGCAGGCAATAACAGTTTTGCGATTCCACTTAGTGCTGTGGTTGAGACAAGCCGTTGCGATACTTCCATCATGACAACGATAGAAGGCCGATCAGTGTTACCATACAGGGGCAGTGTGCTGCCAGTTGTAAAGCTGAGCGACCTGCTTCACATTAAGGAACTAGACCTGGTTAGGCCGCATTCACTGCTGGTGGTAGTAAAAACAGCAGGACAACACCTTGGACTGCTGGTTGACGGACTACTAGGCAGCCATGAAGTTGTCATCAAGCCATTAGGAAGTTTCTTTAATAGCCTGAAGAGTGTTTCTGGGGCCACGTTATTAGGCGATGGACGTATAGCACTTGTGCTGGATACCGGTATGCTGCCTCAATTGATGGAGGAATGGATACAACATCGAAATGATGATGGCTGCCAGTAATGGGTATCAGTGTTGACGACATGGACTATCGATTGTTCAAGAAAAAAATCACAGCACTGACTGGCATCGATCTTGATGTTTATAAGCAGAATCAAATGGAACGGCGATTAAGATATCTGCTGGAACGAAACAACTGCACATCTTTTCAAAGCTTATATCGGCTGATTGAAAATGACGATATCGTCCGGCAAAACTTTCTTGATTACATAACAATCAACGTCTCCGAGTTTTTTCGTAATCCTGAGGCGTTTGAAGTTTTACATCAACGCATATTACCGGAACTCTTAAAGACAGGAAAACCATTAAGAGCATGGAGTGCTGCCTGCAGTTCTGGACAAGAGGCATATAGTCTCGCCATACTATTATTAGAGATGTCACCAGATGCTAAGCATGATATTCTCGCTACAGACATCGACATGCGCAGCCTTGAAAGCGCTAGAATCGGCAAATACCGCGACCTAGACGTTAAGAACATATCGGCCACAAGACTTGCTCGTTGGTTTACTGCAGTTGATGGTTATTACACCGTTAATGGACGACTACGAAATTTAGTTACGGTACAGCATCATGACCTAATTCATGACAAGTATCCAACGTCGATGAACCTTATAATCTGTAGAAATGTGGCTATCTATTTCACAGATGACGCCAAACATCAATTGTTTTCCAGCCTTTACCACGCGTTGGCACCTGGAGGATACCTATTCGTTGGCAGCACCGAGCGGATCCGCGGCGCATCCAGTATTGGTTTTATTAATGACAACTCGCTGTTTTATCAACGGCCGTATGAACCTGTAAAGAGGAGTTCACCTGATGCCTAAAAAGGTAATGATTATCGACGACGCTTTGTTTATGCGTGTTTCGTTACGGAAGATTGTAACCAACGCTGGTTATGAAGTGGTTGCTGAAGCGGGAGATGGCAACGAAGCAGTAAGCTTATATACAACTAGCCGTCCCGATGCGGTATTGATGGACATCACAATGCCTGGCAAGGATGGATTAACGGCGGCGAAAGAGATTCTTGGTATGTATCCAGATGCTAAAATCATTATGTGCACTGCATTAGGTCAGCAAAACATGTTAACAGAAGCCATCAAAGCGGGAGTAAAAGACTATATTGTCAAGCCATTCCAACCAGAGCGTGTTCTCGAAGGGCTCTGTAAAGTCCTGGAGTAATAGTAGATATATGATAATCGATTATATTGAACCTTTTGTCAAAGCAGGGATTGATGTTATCGCTACTTATTTGGGGCATTCATTAACGAGGGGTCCGCTAAGCGTTCGTAAAACAACATTCACAACAGAAGACATTAATATCGTTGCCGCTGTAGACGGCGACGTGTATGGATGTGCTATATACGCCATGGGCATCAAAACCGCCATTAATATCGCCGCCTCTATGCTGGGTGAAGAGGTTGAAGTGATGGACGAGTTAAGCTGGAGTGCCGTTACCGAATTAGGCAACATTATCACAGGTCATGCAACTCAGCTTCTTTATGATGCCGGACTAAGCTGTCATATGATACCCCCCACGATCATGCGCGGTGTTAACATGGAAATATCTACTTCAGTTGCTGCATTGGTGGTTCCCCTTTATACACCACACGGCGTGTTTGAGATTAATGTAGCTGTAGATGAAGCCTGTTCTGAAGCCTCGTTATAGTTAACAGCTAGGAGCGAATATGAACGAATTTGAACACGTCGTTGAGTTAGCCGTTAAATCGGCATCAGATGCCCTTTTGCAGCTTACCGGTTCAGTCCATATGGAAACCCGGTGGGCAGAGATTTTACCAACTCTGAGTATCGCAGGTCGTGTTGAGCACCCTGAAACGCGCTCACTCGCTGCATACATAGACATCTCTGGCGAGCAACCCGGCAGAGGTCTGCTGTTGATTAACGCTGACGATGCAATGATTTTGGTGGACCTTGTTCTTGGAAAAACACCAGGCGAAACCACAGACTTCGGTGAACTAGAGCTCAGCGCCCTCCTCGAAATGGCAAACATCGTTACTTCGAACTACATTAATGCCATAGCAGACTACTTGGGGTGTACGCTTCATCCTAATCCGCCAGCATTTGCATGTGACATGGCAGGAGCCATCTTGCAGCAAACAATTTGTGCTTGTGCGGCTGTTCAGTCAAGCACATTCTGCGTAGCCACACGGATGACTTACACAGGTCACGATATCGATGGACTCTTCTTGTATTTTCCCGATACAACACCAACGGACATAACCCGTGAGTGAATTACTTGTCGGTATGGGCGAGATAGCTGTCTCTGGAGATTCCAATACTGTTATCACAGCATTAGGACTAGGCAGCTGTGTTGGCCTGTTTGTTTATGATTATAAAGCGCTGGTAGCAGGATGTGCCCATGTTGTACTTCCTAACAATAAATACGATGACGATACCAACTTCCCTGCCAAAGGAATGAATACCGCGTTCGACAGGCTAGTAGATGCCGTATACAAAATAACCAAGTGCCGGCCAAGCTTAAGCTGGGCGTTAGTGGGCGGAGCTCAGTTATTTTCGGGATTAGCACCTAATAGCGTAATGAATATCGGCGCGCGCAACATTGCAGCCGCTGAGAAGCAAATTGCTCAGCGGGGTATACAGCCGATATTTACCGACTTCGGAGGTGACAAAGGACGCACTGCCCGTTTGTGTGTCGGCGAAGGCACTTTGTATCTGCGCAGATTGGGCGAAAGTGAACAAGCAATAGCCGACATGCGACATCTGCGCACTTTACAAGGGGTTCATCGATGAGGCGAATTATGGTCGTCGATGATAGTGCCTTTGCTCGCAAAGTTATCAGCACAGTCATCAACAGCGCGGTTGATCTGGAAGTTGTATCCACTGCTTCATCTGGTGAAGACGCACTATCGAAGATACCTAAGGTGATGCCGGATATCATCACCCTTGACATAGAAATGCCTGGAATGGGTGGAATTAACACGCTTCAACAGATAGTAGATCACTACGATATTCCAGTGGTCGTGCTTAGCGCAATAGGCTTCCAAGGCGCTGAAGTTAGCCTACAGTGTCTGGAAATCGGCGCGGTCGATGTCGTGTTAAAGCCAATGAACAAGGGACTGCCAGACCTCAGTTTGGTATCTCGACAAATCGTCAGTTCAATCCGACATGCATCTGCCATCAATGCGAAGAGCTTATCACGGCTTCATCACATTTACCAAGCTCAGCCATTAACACACTGCACAAAAGTGCTGCCGCAAACCGGCAGCAGTAGTTTCCCTATTGTGGTCATCGCCAGCAGCACAGGCGGTCCGCGTGCATTGCGGTTTCTGCTGCCTCGCCTGAACGCTTCGGCTGAAGCATCTTACATTGTCGTTCAACACCTTCCATCTGGGTTCAGCAAACTGCTGGCTCGAGACCTTAATACTCTCTGCAGTATGAATGTTCGTGAAGCACAACAACGCGACAGCCTCAAAACACATGAAATACTAATAGCACCTTCAGGGCTTCATATGGCTTTCAACCGTTCTGGCTATGTTGATCTTAATGAAGAGCCAGCAATCTGGGGCGTTCGGCCAAGTGCCGATGTAACAATGTCTGGCTTAGCAACCACCTATCCTAACCGAGTGATCGGTGTTGTGCTGACAGGCATGGGTAAAGATGGCACTGAGGGAGCTAGTATTATCAAGCAGAATGGTGGCTATGTTCTTGCTGAAGCGGAGAGCAGCTGCGTGATATACGGAATGCCACGCTCGGCAGTTGAAAAGGGAGTTGTGGATGAAGTTGTGGACCTTGAAGAGATGCCTGATGCAATTAACCGAGCGGTACGAAATATGACATCCGTTAGTCAGATCAACGGATGAAATTGCATATGGGGTGAGCATAACGCTCACCCCATATATCGTTAATTACTTCTTCTTATCTGCGGTATTTGGTTTTTCCACAGCAACATCAGGTGCACCAGCTAATTTGGCCAACAGTGCTCTAGCAGCCGGCACATTGTGCCCCATCGCCAAAGTAACCAGCTCCTGTATCCGTTCCTCTGTTTCTGGTACATTGAAGCCATTACCTTGCACCATACGGATTGATGGATGCTCAGTTTTGCTCATGCTTTCGTTGTTATACCACAGCTCTTCTTGAAGCTTCTCACCTTCACGCATACCAACGTAGGTAATTTGTATATCTTGACCAGGTACAAAACCACTCAAACGGATTAACTCTTCGGCTAGCGTACGTATTGATACTGCTTCACCCATATCTAGTACGTATATTTCACCGTTGGTACCAAATGCACCAGCCTGCAGTACCAGCCGCACTGCTTCAGGAATCGTCATGAAATAACGTGTCATATCGGGATGGGTTACCGTAACGGGACCGCCGTTTGCGATCTGCTTCTTCATCGTAGGTACAACAGATCCGCGGCTGCCCAAAACATTGCCGAACCGAACTGCTGCGAACCGTGTGGTTGTGCTGCGTTGAGCAGCACATTGAACCAACAATTCCGATACACGTTTCGTAGCACCCATCACGCTCGATGGTTTAACCGCCTTATCTGTGGATATGCAAACACACCGGTCAACGCCGTGCTTCATACACATATCAAGCACGTTCTTGGTTCCCATCACATTGTTTAGGATGGCCTCCATGGCGTTCTTTTCCATCAACGGTACATGCTTATGCGCAGCAGCATGAAATACAACCGTAGGGTGTGCATGTGTGAAGATAAATTCAAGTCGGTCACGTTGTTTGATACTGGCTATATAACACGAGATATTAAGTTCGTGATGCGTGTTGCGCAGTTCTTGTTGGATCTCAAAAATGCTGTTTTCGCCATGGCCCACAAGGATGAGTTCTGCTGGGTTCATCGCAGCAATCTGCCGGCAGAGCTCGCCGCCAATCGAGCCACCTCCGCCAGTAATCAGAACACGTTCCCCTTGGATGTAGGCTCGTATGCCCGTTTGGTCAATTTCAACAGGCTCACGCCGCAGCAAGTCTTCAATTTGCACTTCACGAAGCATAGGCAATGCGCCCGTCTGTTGAAACACCTGCGGTAATCCAGGAAGTATACGCACGATGGCCTTCGTGCGATGGCAAATGTTAAGTATTCTACGGACAACATCTCCGCTTGCTGACGGAATCGCTAGCAGGATGTCGTCCACTTGATGGTCATCAACAACAGAAGGAATCGCGTCGCAGTCGCCATATACCTTATGTCGGTGTACTGTTAATCCGTGTTTGTCGGGATCATCATCAACAAATCCCACAACTTCATAACCAGGAAATCGACCAAAATCCCGTGCCATCATTTCGCCGGCATCGCCAGCTCCCACGATCAATACACGTCGAACAGGCTTTTCTGCATTGGGATCATCAAAACTGTAGCTTGTTCGATGAGAGTTAAAATCCCAAACGCGAACAGCTGCTCGTAATGCGTAGGTTCCCAGGAGAACCAACATTGCCTGTATGACAGCAACGCTGTAAGGATATCCGCTGAAGTTACCTGTCAGTCTCATCATGAGGCTTAACAATAACCCAAGCAGGCAGGCTATACCTAGATAGAAGGCATCACGCAAGCCAGCATAACGCCAGTTAATGCGATATACACGCATTAATAAATACGAAAACACATACAACAAAGGGGTGACAGCAAAGGCTTTGGTTCCATTGTCCACCTTAGCAAAATCGCCTTCAAACCTTATCATGTACGCAACGATTAACGAAAACAGCACAATGGCAACGTCGCCTATAACCAGTACCAACACCCTGCGTGGTAACTTCATTAACTGTACCTCACGATATTATCTACTAACTACCGAAATCGAGCTCAATATACTAATATATTGTACCTTATGTATATTGCCCGAATATGTTTTAGTGCACTACATGAGCGCCTATGTTCCCGATTTACCAATTCGATTTAATGTCAACGTAAAGACACAGCCTAAACGGACAAATCCATTTAGGCTGCATTTATTTTGACAGCATTTACTACTCTAGTATCGCGAAGTTCACCCCGCCTCGGTGTGCGCTTCCATTCAGCCTGCCGATAGGCAGCCTTGGTGTGTGTTCTTCACTCAATATAGCCGTCAGATCCTTTAATGTGACTCCCTGCTCAGGGATGACCTTAATAACTATATTGCTTAAAGGATACTGAGTGCGCAATGTATAACGCAGTGGCTTGTTACCTGATGTAACCGGAAGATCGGCCTTGAGACCTGGCAGCGGCACGCCGTTTCTCAGCACGAGAACAGTCACTTTGCCATCGGTATCACAGCTCGTGGTACCGGTTAACTCAACTTGCATCCCGCTGTCCATTCGCGGCAACGGGCCGATTTTGTTATTGGCGATCGCTAAGCTGCTGACCAGTATCCGTGAATGGAACGGTGTTACGTAGACGTCTCCTGTCCAATCACCGTTGGCATTGACAGCCTTGAGCAGACCTGTTCGGTCGCCTTGACCAATAGATGCCACGGCTACAGGCTTTCCATCCTTGTAGTATCCTTGAATTTCACCGATGCCGCCGGTTACTCCAGGGCGAGGCTTATCACACTCCTTCATTAACTGACGAATGGCTTCATCCATTGTCTTGTTGAAGCCCTTATCGAAGGCTTCTGGCCAGTTCATACAGTGAACCGACATCACGCCATGCTCCCACATATACTTGAGCTGACTGTAAGCGTCGGCGGTATCACCGGTTAATGCTTGATACTCACCCACGCTGATCATGTTCTGCCCAGCCCGGTTGGCATCTTGCAATGCATCATTTTTTCGCTTATACCATACGCCGTAACGGGTAAACCCATACGCAGTGCCGGAGTTCTGCGCCCAGTCAACCGGTGTCACACGCGAAGTCACGTTACTAAACGCACCCAAATTGCCGATGGCGTATGTATCGGGGATCTGATGTGTGGTTAGTAATTCTGGTGGGAAGCCCGCGGCTAATCCGCTTGCCAACGTTTGTGCGATGAAGCGATTGACTACCGTCCGGTTGAAGTTCACCCAACTCGAAAACAGTGGGTTGGACGGCTCGTATGTATCCCATGCGCCTCGATCGTTCTGTCTAGGAGCATCAAACAGATTCGTATATGGAGCGCCGAGCGTTTTGACGCTTGATGCCAGGGAATCACCTTCGGTTTGCCGCAGATAATCGGCGAAATTTTCCAGGTTCAGAGGGTTATAATCACCGAATGTTCCATCCGCTTCCACGGCGATTTCATGCTCATGGTTAGGTTCCAGCGCCGCGATATGCTCAGGATTGCTGCGCCATTGCGTAAACAGCGCGCGCAGGAATGCCTGATGCGGACGGTGGTAGAAACCGTCTAGTATTTCCGACCCTGTTGCATAAGTGCTCATGTAAAAATCGACTGTATCGAACTCGCCATACAGACCCATTTTGTTCGTTCGCGTAAGCATCACATAGGCTGGTAGTTTCGACTGAGGATCAATCGCCTCCATGAGCCTCGGACCAGCATGACGTGACTGGCGGTGGGTATAACATGGCTCCCATTGAGATATCGGCAGCGTGTCGTATTGCTTTATCAGATCTTCATTGGGCACGTTGTCAAGGGTGCTGTAGTCACCCTTGAATATCTTGTCCAGATTGCCATATTGCGACCCGTCGGTGCGTAAGTGCCTAAAAGTGGAAAACTTTATGTATTTACCATCTTTCAATTCATCACCAAAAGGCCAATACCATTGAATGTAGAAAGTATTCTCTTTACGGCCTAGGTCCAACGGGGTAACACTGCTGTCGGTGCTAAACTGATACGCAATGCTCTGCACAGGATCTTTACCGCTTGCCCAATACGCATCTTTACCAAACACCGATGCATTGAGTTTCATCATACGCAGCTGTTCAGGAACAGCCACACGTTCTATCGCACCTGTAGATGGTGTTACGCGGAATACCTCGGCCCCGCCAGCTTGCTGGACAAGCAAACGGTCCGACGCATTTGCAGCATCAACGCTGAGCCAGACATCACCTGCCAGCGATGCATCTGGAACCACGCCGAGCAGTGACTTCACCGGTTCGCCGGCTTCATCTATGATGCATACCGGAGTGTTTGCGTCATATTTGCTGCTGGTAATCGCGATCTGGTCTGCTTGTGAGTTGGCGCTAAATCGCCCCGTGACCACAGCATATGGTGGCTTGATCTGTGCAGGAGGTGTGATCTCGCCGATAAGCAATCCGTCTTGAGTATAGATGCGCAACGTACGCACTTTACTATCACTGGCTGGCGCCGTTAAGATGGCGGTGTTTCCAGAGCTCATGCGTAATCGACGAACAGTCACTCCGCCCCTTACCGATAATGGGTAAGCCAGGAACTGCGCAGTGGGCAGACTGAACTCGTTAAGCACCCTCACCACAGTATGGTTAGTCGGGGCAGCGCCTTCGCCAGCTGCCATTATTGGTGCTTGGCCTTTGGCCTTGGGCACGGTAGAAGTCAGCGTCACTAGGTCCAGTGATGGATCTAAACGTCCGATTGCGCTTACGCCGTCATCGCTGATCGTAACACCCACGCGATCAGGGAGCGTGCGCTTCTGCAGGTTCGACATCTGCAGCTGCGGGATATTCAGAAATTCCAATTGTGAAGGCCTCCCTTTGACCACCAGTGTTGGCGCTCCCCATATCGCCCAGTCATTAGCACTGGAAGCACGTGGGTCGGTCAGCAAGCTAATGGTTACGGTTTTTCCTGCATACTTGTTAAGATTAATGTTGAACGGAACCCAGAGCTGTTTGGCTGATGAATACTGATAGATAGTTTTTTTATTGATTTGAACAATGAAACGAACGCCATCAAATTGGTTGACCTCTTCGGGTTTAAACCCCTCCCGAATACCCAGCCACCCAGACATAATGATCTGTTCCTTGCCTTTGATCTTCGGTAGTTTGATATTCGGATAGTCGATGCAAACAAATGGCTTATCTACACCCGCAGGATGCTGAGAAATAACCTGTCGTGTGGTTTTAGAGATTGTGGCTACATCCGCTGATGCCTTGTTAGTATTGATAGTCGTTTTGTTTGATAAAGCATCGACAAATCGCATCAAGGTAGTATCAGGTCGACTTAACGGCGCGCTCTGTGCCGTTAACGTGCACAAACAAGCCGCGACAGCCATACTGCTGAGAACTCGCATTATATATCCTCCTGAAGATACCGCTACATGCTATATTTATAGCACAGAAATGTGTAGATTAGCCTAGTTTCTATATACATTGCCTCATCTCACCAACAATATACATGGGAATGATGCATAATCCTTGGGCAAATCAGTTCAGATGCAGACGGGTATACGGCGCTCATCGCAGTTGCGCAAAACGGGTATGTATGGTATCATAAGTGAATGGTTGAGATGGATATCGTCGTCTGAAGACCACCTACGCCCCTGTAGCTCAGCGGATAGAGCAACTGCCTTCTAAGCAGTAGGTC
>CAZFLA010000053.1:0-1742 GCA_964519405.1 uncultured bacterium | reverse complement strand
GGTCGGAGGTTCGAGCCCTCTCGGGGGCGCCAGATATTCATCGTATCCGATATGGCGGCTATAGTTCAGTTGGTTAGAGCGCCTGACTGTGGCTCAGGAGGTCGTGGGTTCGAGTCCCATTAGCCGCCCCAAAGTTTTAAATATGTTTCTGCCTCAGAAACCACTACAAGCAGCTTCTAGCAGCTTTCCGAATTGTGTAAATCACCATTCTGCCAGAACCTTTTATCAATCATTTATCCATACTAGAATTACCGCTTCATTGCACTAGAATAACTGTAGGTATACACACCGGGCTAACAAACATCCGCATGTTTCACGCAATCGGGGGTCCGATGGTCATGCGCGGTGTTCTCGATGTGATTGGGGCGGTTTAGCTGCGGGGCTGTAAGCACAGGATATAGACCGCCCCTGTCATAGGGTATCTAGAGATCGCACCTTAAAGTGCAGCACCTACAGCTCCGAAGTTTTGATCAATTATGACGTAGTCGAACAGGTTTACCTTCCCGTCGCAATCCAGATCCGCCATGTCTGTCGATTTGTCGAAATTGATGTCCAACACTACGAAGTCAAACAGGTTAATCTGGTTATCTCCGTCTGCATCGCCATTCGCAGGGGTAACAGTTATGTTTGTGTTTCCAGATAACTGCACTTCTGTCTTGGTACGTACCCAGTGTGTAGATTTTGCATATAGTTCGTAGTTACCAGCGGGTAGTTTGTAATAGTGGAACTGTGCATTTGCATCCAGTGCGACTGTGCCAGACGAAAATACCGCGTTATCGCTCTTCAACACCAGATCTATTAGGCGTCCTGCAATTTGGCTTGCAGACAGCCCTGGTGAAGAGAAGGTACCGGTCAGGTCAAATGTGTCAGGAAGTGTGATTGTCGCCGCCACCGGGGTATCACCCGAGAAGTATCCACCAAATACGGCAAAATCTATGGTGTCGCCCGGTGCGACCACAGTGTTGAGGTCGAAAGTTCCGGAATCTTCCGCTTTCCATATTTCGCTGTTGTTCTTACGTATATCAACATCCATCGATCCACTGTTGCCAGGCAGGAACTCACCTAGTATGCGTACGACGCCGGTTACTCCGGCAGGAGCCGTCCACCGCGCGATGCTAGGTTCCTCACCGCTGCCAGGATGTATGGAAATCCATCCTGAGGTAACCCCATTGGCAGTATCACCTGTGTTTTTAAATACATAAGGGGTCTTATCACCCAACCATCCATACCAGGCAGGTCTATAGCCCCACAGTACATTGCCGGAATTTGTGTAGAGCGTGAAACTACTAAAATCCACATTTGCCCAACCGTAACTCCAAGCTCCATTCGGGTTGCCATTGCTGATACTAAAGTCCGCGGTTATATCCCAGGTAGTGGCGTGTGATGCGGCTGCAAGCAACAACAGTGCAGAAACCGCTGTTATGATATGTGCTTTGTTCATCTTGCGCCTCCGTCATATGATGAACTCATGCAGAACAAATCTGATTGGGTAGTGATATCATTGTTTACTGCCACAACACGAGCATAAAGGTACAACCGAGATATGTAGGTATGTCCTAATTATGGGCATATCTGTTACAGCGAAATCAATGGGTCGTGGGTTCGAGCCCCATTAGCCGCCCCAATCCCTCTTTTGCACGCTGTTCGTATATTCTGGTCGCTGTTGGCAGTATTACCCATATCGATCCTCCGCACTTCACAGCCGCGGATCTACCGGTTCGCTTTCAAGAGCCAGCACCCCA
>CAZFLA010000052.1:10251-21437 GCA_964519405.1 uncultured bacterium | reverse complement strand
ACCACATATCCGACTTTTCCATCAGGATGATGTTGTTGTTTTACTATCTCTGCCAGAGCTCCCAAAGCTGGTAGCTCATGCTGATGAATTAGCCAAACAGCTTCATCATGAGTGATTGGACGCTGACCGATTTGCTCAGCGATACCTGCAAATGTATATGACTTGCTCAATATTGTATTTCCTAGTATCTTATGGCTGTAGTAATTATACCTTGCCGATACACTCAGCCAGAACGCAATTCTCAGATTTACGTAATATTACACCACATTGGAGGATGTATCTCGTATGGACAACATGCGCATTACACGACTAGTAAGAACCGGCACATCGGAGATCTACCTTTTATGGATGAATGGTGACCGTGTTGGACAAGCGGATATCCATTACGCGGATGCAACTATCTACGCTACTGTTCTATTGGAAAAGCCCGAAGTGATCGACCAAGATGCTCTTGTTGCCCAAATCGATGATGAAGTCATCAGTAGTTATTCGGCGCGGTTCGAACGTGAGAACTTCGTGGTCACTATATTTCAAGCACACGAAGTTGGCCGATGCGAAGACCCAATGATCGACACTCTAGAAGAATTCGATGACGACGAACCACTAGATGACGACGACGATGATGAATAGTGCTGTATCCTACAGATTTTGAGGTGCTTTATGCGTCATTCTGATCAGGCGATAACTCTCGTAGAGCTGCTTGTCTCTATAGCTATTATAACTGTTTTGGTTGGCATACTCATGCCGGCCATACCTCAAGACCGTGCTGCTGCGCAGCAGTCAACATGCCTTACCAACCTTAAGAGCATTGGATTGGCAGTTGTGATGTATGCCGACGACTACGACGGCTACATGCCATTAGCTGCGCCGGTGACGTTGAAAGGACAGATTCTGACACGCAGCAAATATGTAGTCAATAGCTACACTGAACAACAGAAACAACCATTTATTAACGAAAACGTCGCCGTCATAAATGCGATCATGCCGTATGTTAGATCAACATCGGTGTTCTGCTGTCCATCCACAACAATAGTAACCTCAGATAAGTCAGCTCCCGGTAAAATCGGCAAGAACGGTATCAAGGTGAGTTATGCATATAATGGCTACCTTAATGCCTATTCGCTAGACAGTGTGAAGTCGCCGAACAATTTGGTATCGGTGTGGGAGGGTTACGGCCCGTATAACTATCCGGGATATGCAATCTCTTCACCGAATTTACCGTGCCAGTCGAAAGGTATCACCGCTGATAAATGCCGCTTTGGGTTGGTCAAAGGAACTGAAACAGCACCTGCATTTGGCCTGATGGCAATTCATCGTAAGGTAATGAACTGTGTGAGAGCCGACGGCAGTGCCAGAGCGATCATGTTTGGGGGAAGCGATAAAACACCTGACCCTCGGTATGATCCCTGCAGCAAGTATGATAAAGACCATCGCTGCTTGCAGAGATACTCAGATACTGAGGGATATATCCCCTTTTTCCGTCCAGACAGCGCGTTTTAACAACACCTTATTACCCCATCGCTCACCCGTTGTTTATCATCTAACAGACAACGGGTGAAATTGTTCTACGGCTGCGCTTCACGAACAACCCCCGGTCGCTGTGGTACACTTTAATCACATGACAATTCCATTCGACTACACATCCCATAGGAGATTCAAATGAGTAAAGCCCAAGCTGTTACAGCTAAAGATTTTGATACCGTTGTAATGAAAAGCACCGTTCCAGTCGTCGTTGACTTCTGGGCAGAATGGTGTGGTCCTTGCCGAGCACTGGCCCCCACGCTAGATCAGCTTGCTGAGGCCAATAACGGCAAAATCGTAGTTGTAAAGGTCAATGTTGATGAAGAGCCTGACCTTGCAATGAACTTCAATGTGCAGAGCATCCCCACGCTGTTGTTTGTAAAAAATGGTGAGCTTCAAGATCAGTTGGTAGGCAACTCTCCTTTGGCCAAACTGCAAGAAATCATCGATAAGATGTTGGCGAGTTAAGCAATTGGCCACTATCAAAGCATTTACAGGGATACGTCCCGGCGCAAACACCTGCGTCGACCATTTCGTGGCCCCACCATACGATGTCATATCCCCTGCTCAGCGTGATGCATACCGCAAGGCCGGTGTCAGCTTCACTGAGCTCTCACTGCCCGACAGTTACCCTCAGGCTGCCGAAACACTGAATAAGTGGATAAACGACGGAACCATCAAGCAAGATGATCAGCCTTGCTACTACTTGTATGAGCAGATATTCGAGGTCAACGGTCAGCAACTGCGACGTTTAGGCATCTTCTGTCTGCTTCAGCTTGCGGAATATTCCGAGGGCATCGTGTTCCCCCATGAAAACACCCAATCTGGGGCCAAAGCAGACCGTTTGGAGCTTCAGAAGGCCACAAAAGCGAACCTAGAGCCTATCTACCTATTAGGTGAAGATGCTCAGGGTAATCTCCAGTGCCTTCTTGAAGGGCTCGCACAGAAGTTAACACCAGTTGCTGAAACCCATCAGCCAGACGGTTGGCATAAGCTCAGCATCATCAGCGATGCAAGCCAGATACAAGCCGTCACGGCTGCAGTCGCACCTCAGCGGTTATGGATTGCCGATGGGCACCATCGCTACGAAACAGCACTGAACTACCGCCGCGAAGTTGGCGGAGCCGAGACCGAGCATATGATGCTGGTCATTAGCTCATTCAAGGATCCAGGGCTTGTGATCATGCCCACCCACAGGCTCATTGAATCGGTACCTTGCGGCAGTTACCAGAAGATGATGGATGCCTTGGCAGATAAGTTCAACGTCGCTGAGTGCACCGCCGACGACGCTTGGGCGAAACTTAATGCGATCGACGGCAACGCCTGTTTTGCCTATGTTGGCAAAGACGGTCTAGGTTATACAGCCAGCCTGAAAGACGATGCTGACCTCTCTGAAATTATGCCAAAAGACACACCAGTAGATTTCCACCATTTGGATACGGCTCTGCTTCAGTTCTGCGTGCTGCAGCCATTGCTGGGCATTTCGGAAGAGCAGCTGCGGCAAAAGAAGGGTATCCACTACACCCCTGAAGCCTCAGATGCACTTGATGCACTGAAATCCGGCGAAGCTAACGGCATCTTCCTACTGAAGGGGATCTCTGTGGAGCAGATGCGCTTGGTTGCTTTGGCAGGCTGCAAAATGCCGCCGAAATCCACTTACTTCTACCCGAAACTCATCAGCGGCATCGTGTTCCGAAAGATATAGGCTCGTATGGCTTAAGGCTATTTAACATCACAGCCCGCTTTCATGTTTACCATGATGGCGGGCTGTGATGTTTTGCTGGCGGCATAGAAACCGCCAGCTGATACTGACTAACTACAAACCTTGAGGGATGTAGCTCACACGCAGCTCAGTGCGGGATGGCGTCACCATATACTGCGGCAGTGTCTTAGGTCCGCAGCTAGCGCTGCCAACGCCGGTATGCTCGGCATCTACACGCCAGTAGATGAATGGGCTTTCCACCAGGTCACACGTATGCCGTGCTTCCATCAACTGCTTAGGCGTATAGTAGCTTACAGCCGTCTGAACAAGCTCTTCGCTGACGATGCGCATACCAAACCCGTTCTCGTCTGTCAGCTGCACCCAGCGTACATCGGTCTTGTTGCCAAACTCCTGCGGCACCATATACGGCACATACTGGTCGCGCACATGACCACGGTAAACACCAATGATCCCACACGCTTTACGGTCGGCGTATGTTTCCACTGGTCCACGGCCATACCAAGCAAACTGGTTGAGTTCAGGAGCAACCTGCATATCTAAACCCATGCGAGGTAGATTCGGCATGCCTCTATCTGGTTCGTAGATCAAGCTGTGATCCATATGTCCATCGGCATGAATGATATAGATGCCGCGGGCATTGATGCTTCGATCGACTCCATCAGCCTGCAGACGTGTGACCACAACAAGCTGAACTTCCCATTCCGATGACCTAATCTGCACAGAGCGAACATTCCGCTTCAGCCGATCCAAACCAGCATCCGTCCAGGCTTTCGCCTCGCTGTTGCGCACATTCAGGCGGCAGGCATCATTATCTGTGGGAGCCCTGTAGAAGCCGGGGCGCGGCCCCTTATCGAATATCTGCTTGCCATTGATCTTCCACGATATCACGACACCTTCCACTGAGCAGAAGATGATCTCACTTGGACCTGCGTTGATCTTCCAGCAGCCTTCCATATCTTCAACCTGAACAGGGGGAAGACCGGTGAAGTTCGGCACGAAGTCTTCGGCTTTCATCCACGGAGTGAGTATCTGCGAATACGCCACTTCATGACCAGCTTTCGCCCACACACAATCGTTGGCTAACCGGAAGCTAAGGTTCAGGAAGACCTCATATCCCGGCTCCAGTTCGTCATCCTGCGGCACAGTGAACGGCACGGTTACATCCGCAGCATTACCAGGGCATACCTCCGGTAAAGCAAGATCGCCCTGCTGAAGCACCTTTTCGCCGCATGCCAGTTCCCAATGCAGCATCACCTGGTTGAGTGATATCACATCAAAGCCGTTGGTTATGCGTATCACACCGTTCGAGAGATCGGTTGCTCGTGCATGCACGCACTCCAGCACCTTCTTATATTCATAAAGAGCCGGTTTCGGCGAACGGTCTGGAAACACCAATCCATTCTGGCAGAACTCAGCGTCGTTCGGCTCATCGCCCCAGTCGCCGCCATATCCCCAATAGGGTTTACCATCAGCAGACGTCAGCTTGATGCCCTGATCGACCCAGTCCCACACAAAAGCGCCGCATAAGCGTCGTGTAGACCGAATGAGTTCCCAATACTCCTTGACGTTGCCCACGCTGTTACCCATGGAGTGAACATACTCACACAGCATCACAGGGCGATTGTCGTTAGGTCGATTCGCCAGCTCTGCTAGACCATCTAGGCTGGAATACATGCGGCTGACCACATCCACATACGCAGGATCGGGCAGTGAGTGGTCGTGATAGCTCTGTGCGCTTTCGTAATGAATAGGACGTCCTGCATCAAAGTTTTTGATCCATCCGGCCATGGCGGCATGGTTTGGACCTTCACCAGATTCATTACCAAGTGACCACATGGTTACACAGGCATGGTTCTTATCCCGAAGCACCATACGCACACCGCGCAGCAGCATAGCAGATGCAAATCGTGGGTCTGTGGAGGTGCGGCACCAAATGCCATGTGTCTCTAGATTAGCCTCATCAATAACATATAGACCATACTCATCGCACAGCTCTAAAAACGCCGTCTGGTTAGGATAGTGGCATGTCCTGACGGCATTGATGTTGTAGCGCTTCATGGTTTCGATGTCTTTGATCATGCTCTCGCGCGAAACAGCATTACCCTTGTCATCTTCCCAGTCATGCCGGTTGACGCCCTTAAGCAGTGTATAGACGCCGTTAACAAGCAAACGTCCATCCACAATCTCAACCTGCTTGAAGCCAAACTTACTGCTGTCGCTCATCACCGAATGACCTTTAGGGTCACGAAGTGTTAACACGAGGGTATACAGATAAGGAGTCTCGGCAAACCACTTTTGCGGAGAGGCGACAGGCAGCTCTAGCTGTAGAGCAGCTATGCTAGGCCAGCGGAATGTCTTCGCCCAGCGATCGATCGGCTCATCTTTTTTGATGGCAACCAGAACACCAGCAGCATCGTATAGCTGCACATCCAGTGTATAACCTTCGAAAGAGATGCCTTTAGGCACATCGAACTCAGGACGCACGATTAGCTTGGCATTCGTGTAACTGCTGTCAAATTCGCAGAAGCTAAAATGGTCACGCAGCCTGACTGACGGGGTGCTGTAAAGATACACTTCACGGTATAAACCGCTCATGCGCCACTTATCTTGATCTTCCAGCCAGCTTCCAGTGCTCCAGCGAATCACTCTGGCGCTAATGGTGTTTTCACCTGGTCGAAGCAGAGAAGATATCTCAAATTCGGCGGGCAGCCGACTGTCTTCAGAGTATCCGACGAATTCGCCGTTCACCCATAGCATCAAACTGCTGTCGGCGCCTGCGAATACGACGAACGTGCGGCGGCCATCCCAGTTGTTCGGCAGCGTGAAGGTTCTTCGATAGCAGCCAACAGGATTGTTTTCTACAGGGATATTTGGGTAATCCTCGATAGGAAATTGGTAAAGGGTGTTTGTATAATATGCTCTATCATAACCCTGAGTTTCCCAGTTAGAAGGCACTGTGATGGTATCCCATCCAACAGTATCATATTCATCGGCCTGAAAACCACGAGGCGCAGATAATATGCCCTCAGTCCACTTAAACTTCCAATCACCATTTAGTGAGAGGAACCAAGGCGATAACTCTTTCTTGACCTGCATCGCCTGCTCCGGCCCGGTAAACGGCACGTTCTCATTCCGGGCTGGTTCTCGGTAATATTCGCTCACCGCTGGATTATGGGTAAAATCCATGAAAAGCACCTCCAAATAAATACCCGAGTGTTGCCGCCGCCTAAGACGCCGACAACACCATACTATACACTATATACCTTATGACAGGCCGGTAATGATACCAAGCTCGTCGATGTCGATGATTTCGGCAGATGGCGCCGTAGGCAGCCCTGGCATCGTCATTATGTCGCCAGCATATGCTACTACAAATCCAGCGCCTGCACACAGCTTGGCATCCCGAATGGTTATCTTAAAGCCGTTGGGGCGGTTGATAAGCTTTGAATTATCCGACAACGAATACTGTGTCTTCGCAATGCACACAGGTAGCTGACCAAAGCCACTGTGTTCGAACTCCCTGAGCTTTCTGCGGGCTGATGGCTGTATAACAGCCCCTTCTGCTCCGTAAAAGTTCATCGCGATACTCTCTATCTTCTCGTCAAGCCCCAAATGCTCACTGTAGCTGCAGTGGAATTGGCTGGGCTGTTTGAGGGTATCAACGACGAGTTGAGCAAGCTCCAATCCACCCTCTCCGCCTTTTTCCCATACCTGGCTCAGCGCCACGGCGACGCCCATCTTTTTGCAGCCGGCTTTAACGGCATTGATCTCTTCCTTCGTATCTGATGGGAATTGATTAATGGCGACTATCGGCTCCAATCCCACGCAGCGCACATTTTCGCAGTGCTTCTTTAAGTTAGATAATCCGCGGATGACTGCCTTGGGGTCACTGTTTGTGAGCTCCGATAACGCCACTCCTCCATGCATTTTTAGGGCTCGAATGGTGGCCACCACCACCACTGCGTCTGGTTTGAGCTTACCAACACGGCATTTGATGTCGAAGAACTTCTCGGCACCCAAGTCGCTGCCGAATCCCGCTTCTGTGACCACGACATCGCTCAGATTGAGTGCCATCTTTGTTGCGGTGATGCTGTTGCAGCCATGAGCGATGTTGCCAAATGGACCGCCATGAATAAACGCGGGAGTTCCTTCAAGAGTCTGCACCAGGTTAGGCTTAATCGCGTCTTTCAACAAGACGGCCATTGCTCCCGCAGCACCTAGCTGTTCGGCTGTGACCACCTTGCCGTTGGTATCACGACCGATGATAATACGGCCGAGTCGGGTTCTCAGATCGGCAAGGTCACTAGCCAAGCATAAGGTCGCCATCACTTCACTGGCTGGGGTGATATCAAAGCCGGTCTCGCGAGGCACACCGTTATTCTGACCGCCTAATCCCACAACGATACTTCGCAGTGCCCGATCATTCATATCGATAGCGCGCGTCCAACTGATGCGAAACTGATCTATGTTCAAGCGATTGCCATGATGCAGGTGATTGTCTATCATCGCAGCCAACAGATTATGTGCGGTGGTAATGGCGTGGAAATCACCCGTGAAATGAAGGTTGATATCTTCCATGGGGATGACCTGGGCGTATCCTCCGCCCGCGGCTCCGCCTTTGACACCGAAACACGGCCCCAATGATGGTTCGCGAAGAGCAATACTCACCTTCACGCCAAGCTTGCTTAAGGCATCACCTAGTCCCACGGATGTGGTTGTTTTACCCTCACCTGC
Organism: uncultured bacterium; assembly: GCA_964519405.1. Classification (GTDB taxonomy): domain Bacteria; phylum Armatimonadota; class HRBIN16; order HRBIN16; family HRBIN16. The sequence continues at coordinate 13,459 of CAZFLA010000052.1, read as the reverse complement.
AGGCGTGGGCGTGATAGCTGTAACGAGCACAAGTTTACCAGGCTGCCGATCTGCTTTCATGGCATCTAGCGATACTTTCGCTTTGGTATGACCATATCGCTCGAGATGCTCGTCGCATATACCAAGTTTTTCAGCCACTATATGAATAGGAATCGGAACTGCCTTTTGAGCTATTTCAACGTCTGTCAGCATCGTATATCCTTTGGTTCTTTACGAGTATTAGGAAACCGCATTCAACGCTTGCAGTAAGTCATTCAATAAGTCGTCTACTTCCTCGATACCTACTGAAATCCGCACCAAATTCGGTAATGCACCAGCGCGCAGCCGGGCTTCTGCACTCATTGGTCTGTGTGAAGACATGGCAGGGTACCCGATCAAGGATTCTACACCGCCCAGGCTTGGAGCTAGTGCGAATATCTGCGTGGACTCCACAAACTGCTTCACTTGATCGATACCGCCCTTGAGCACTACCGAGATCATACCGCCGAAACCGCCCTCCATCTGCTGTGCAGCCAATTCATGTCCGGCATGCTGCGGTAGTCCAGGATACAACACATGTTCAAGTTTTGGGTGACCAACAAGCGCCTCGGCAATATACTGTGCATTTTGGCAATGCGCCTGCATCCTGACTTTCAACGTGCGAAGACCTCTATGCACCAGCCATGCGTCAAATGGGCCTAACACATCACCTGTGACTACTTGATGGTGCTTTATCTGCTCTGCGATTTCATCATCCGCTGTGATCACCGCTCCTGCGATGACATCGCTGTGCCCACCCAGGTATTTCGTGCAGGAATGCATCACGATATCGACGCCGAAACTGATGGGGTTCTGAAGATATGGAGATGCAAAAGTATTGTCGGCACACACATATGCCCCGTAACGATGAGCCAGTGCGGATAGCGCTGTCATATCAATGATAGTGAGGTATGGATTTGAAGGGGTTTCTATCCAAACCAGCTTAGCACCCAGCTTCAGCTCTGTCTCCAAAGACACAAGGTCAGTGCAGTCCACAAATACAGTTTGGATGCCTCGTTTGGGAAGAATAGTGGTGAAATACTCGTAAGCGCCGCCGTATACTGCATCAGCACATATCAGCCTATCTCCAGCATTCAACACCGCGCATGCCGCATCAACAGCGGCCATACCGCTGCCCAGCGCATAGGCATGTTTTCCCAGCTCGATTTCGGCTAAGGCAATTTCCAGAGCGTTCCTGGTAGGGTTACCACCTCGCCCATATACCCACTGACCAGTAGGCTTGCCGATACCCGTCATCTGATAGGTAGAGGCTTGATAAATAGGTACCGACAAAGCTCCGGTATCTGGATCGGCGTTTTGGCCGGCATGTACGAATTTCGTTGCATTGTGCATAGATATCACCTGCTCTCCAGATAATAAAAAGGGAGGTCGGAACTGATCCGACCTCCCCCTTTGTGAATTCCGTGCGTACGGAAATTAACGTTTCGACCACTGGAAGGCGCGTCGAGCACGTTTGCGACCGTACTTCTTGCGTTCCTTCACGCGGCTGTCGCGTGTAACCATACCACTTCTGCGCAATGCAGTGTGTAGATCCGGGTTTGCAATGGCTAGTGCGCGGCTGATTCCGTGCCGTAATGCGCCAGCATGTCCAGAGATACCACCACCACATGCGGTTGCCCACACATCATACTGCCCAGCTGTTCCCGTAAGAACGAAAGGCTGCATAACGAGCATCTCCAGGGTTTTGCGGCCCACATACTGTGCGAGCTCGAAACCATTGATATTAACATTGCCATTGCCTGGTGTTAACCACACACGTGCAACCGCCGTTTTACGACGTCCCGTGGCATAGTACTTAATCTGAGCCATTCAGCTTTACCTCTTCTACTTGACCAGTTCCAGAACTTTGGGCTGTTGAGCTTGATGCGGGTGAGCATCACCAGCATACACTTTCAACTTACAAAGCATATCTGCACCAATTTTGTTATGTGGAAGCATACCCTTAACAACACGCATAAATGCTTTCTCGGGTTTTACTTCAATCTCTTTTGCACGAGAGATTGACTTAATGCCTCCGGGCCACAGAGTGTGGTGATACACTTGCTCTTTGCCTTTGTTACCAGTCAGGCGAATCTTGTCTGCATTGATGATTATTACGAAATCGCCGCAATCCATGTGCGGTACAAAATAGGGCTTGTTCTTTCCACGAAGGATAGCAGCCACAGCCGATGCCAGACGCCCCATAGGGAGATTCGTTGCATCAACAACATACCAATCCCTCTTGATGTCTGAAGGCTTAGTCGAAAAGGTCTTCATATTCAGCATATTCTGCACTCGTCCTCAGCTTGTTTCCTGATCCAATATTAAATGGCCACGCCACGGTGTTTTGGGTATTTAACCCGATACAGACACAGCCCCTTGGCTGGCACGCAATCTCCGGCATCATCTCGGCGCCCTGTGCTAAGCAACTCAGATACATATGCGGTGTCCATCTTACCAACACCGACTTTGATCAATGTACCCATGATCGCTCTGATCATACCTTGAAGGAAACCAGTCGCCTCTATTCGGAGGTAAATCCAGTCCCCTCGTTTTCTCACTCGAGCCGACATCACTTGCCGGACCGTGCTGTGATACCGCTCCACTCCGCTTGCGAAACACTTAAAATCATGTTCGCCAACGAGAAACTTCGCAGCCTCATTCATCGCAGCAGCATTAAGCTGCTGATCAACCCGATAGCTATAGCGCTCAAGAAGAGCGTTTCTTACAGGTCTATTCAAAACTACATAGTAGTAAACCCGCGATCGAGCTGTAAACCGTGCGTGAAACCCTTGTTCCACTTCTGCAGCACTCACTACAGATATATCACGGGGTAACGCTGTATTAACCGCTTGCGGAATTCTTTCTATGGGAATTCTGCACCCCGTTCGGAACTGCACAACTTGTCCTAGAGCATGCGCTCCAGAGTCCGTTCTGCTTGCACCAGTTACCTTGATGCTTTCACCAAAAACTTTGGTTAAGGCCTCCTCAAGCATCGCCTGAACGGTAGGCCCGTTTACTTGCCTCTGAAAACCGCAGTAATCTGTTCCATCGTATTGAACAACAGCTAGAATACTGCGTGTTTCCAGATGCTCGTTGACTACTGGAGCAGTTCCAGCCAAGCCATTTGAGCGTTGTCGCCCCTTCGCGTACCTAAACGTACGATACGCGTATATCCACCATTGCGGCT
>CAZFLA010000052.1:0-10241 GCA_964519405.1 uncultured bacterium | reverse complement strand
TAGAGAACCTAGGAGCAATTTCATTGAATACTCGGTTGACAAGAGTCTCATCGCTTAGAATGCGGCGAGCCAGTCTCTTGCTGTGAAGATCATTGCGCTTGGCAAGTGTAATGATCTTCTCTGCCATAGGGCTTACTTCCTTAGCACGACACACGGTGGTGTGAATACCCTCATGCTGGAACAGTGCTTTAATTAAGCCATTAAGCAGTGCTCGGCGCTGATCGCTGGGTAAGCCCAGTTTACGCTGTGCTACTTGATGTCGCATTTTAATATAAACCTCGATAGCTATCTTATACGAAACTAAGTTTCGTTATTTGTCTATTCAGCAGCCGTTACTTCGTCGGCTTCTTCAGATGCTCCGGCGGCATGTTCCTCGCTGCCTTCTGCTGCAGTCGCAGGGGTACCTGCTACCTTAACGTCTTCGCGATCTTCACCGCTCAGGGTCCAACTGAACTGTTTCAGCGCTTTACGGATATTCTGCAGTGTCTCTTCATCCATCTGTAGGTCATCGGCAGATTTCTGCACTAACGACTTAAGGTTGGTGAAGCCCAATCCCTGCAGAGCATTCTTAACAGAATCATCAACATCCAGCTCAGAAATCGACTTCTTCAAAGCATCTACCAACCGAAGATCGGCATCCGATGGATCTTTGAGGGTCAGTGGTGTTTCAACCAATGCGAGCTGTCGTTTGACTTCTCTTAAGCTCTTCTGACCAAAGTTGCGGATACCAAGAAGACTGGAGTCCGTTTGATCAACCAAGATGCTTAGCATACTAATGCTTGCCTTGTTCAGGCAGTTGAGAGTTCTTTGCGAGAAGCCCAAGTCTTGAACGGCACGATCTTCTACACCATCAGGAAGCTGACTGCCTTCACCAACTTGCGGAACACCATCTTCATGTGCTGCACAAAACGGATCTAAGCACTTTCGAAGTATAACAGCACTCTGTCGCAAGGCATCCTGCGGCGTGATAGTGCCATTTGTGTATACTTCCAGGGTCAGTCTTTCCAGGTCTGTTCTGAAACCAATGCGCGTAGATTCCACGATGTGGTTTACTTTGCGAACAGGTGAGAAATAACCGCCGATCGGTATCACACCAATAGTATTCTGTCGGTTTCCTGGCAGCACTACTTTATCAGGGGCTACATAACCTGTACCCACCTGAACGTAGAGTTCCATGCTCAGTGAGGTTTGCTCATCATTTAATGTAGCAAGATAGACCTCAGGATTGATGACCTCAACATCGGCAGGACACTGAATATCAGCAGCAGTGACAATACCAGGGCCATTCTTCACTAAGCGAAGAGTAATAGCCTCGGTAGCGTCTAGCTCCGATAAACAATGAACAGCGATGTCTTTTAAGTTCAGAATTAGCTGAGTAGCGTCCTCACGAACACCGGGTATGGTAGCGAACTCGTGTTGGATACCATCTATAAGTATGGCCGTAATGGCAGCCCCGGGTACGCTGGAAAGCAGCACACGGCGCAGAGCATTGCCTACGGTTGTGCCATATCCACGAAGCAGGGGATTCACTACGAACTTACCGTAAGTGGCCTCTGATACGATATGTTCAATGCGAAAATTCGCAGGTGTTTGAGCCATTGTGCGGGTGTCGCCTCCTCAGGCCATACCGGCTATATCTATTCAACATAGCCGGATGATCTCTATTTCAATCAGTCGGGAACATACATTCCCGACTGCATTTTACTTACTATTAGCGAGAGTAGAATTCGATGATGACTTGTTCTTCCACAAGTGTGTCAATTTGCTCACGTGTGGGCAATGATAGCACCTTACCAGTCATACTGTTGTCATCCCAGCTCAGCCATTCAGGCGATCCGGAAACGCCACGACTTGCGATAAGGCCCTTAACGAAATCATAACCGCGTTTGGATTCAAATACGGAAACTTCGTCTCCAACTCTCAGCTGGATAGACGGAACGTCTACACGCCGTCCATTTACACAGAAGAACCCATGAGAGACCATCTGTCTGGCTTGTCCGCGGCTCTTGCCAACACCAAGTCGATAAACTACGTTATCCAGACGGCGCTCAAACAGCTCCATCATCAATTCACCAGAAACACCCGTTCGGCGTTCTGCTTCGGCTACATAGCGTCGAGTAATACCCTCTTCAACCATGTAGATTCTTTTCAGCTTCTGCTTTTCGCGAAGCTGCGTTCCATATCCCGTCAATTTCTTCTGAGCTGCTCGCTCACCATGCTGCCCTGGCGGCTTTTGTCTGCCTTCACGATCCATGGCGCAAGCCTTCGTGTAGCATCGGTCGCCTTTAAGGAACAGCTTCTGGTTCTCGCGGCGGCACTGACGGCATTTCGGTTGTGCAATACCCATATCTTCAGAAATGCTCCTTCTAGGTTACACCCGGCGGCTTTTAGAAGCCCGGCATCCGTTGTGAGGCACTGGAGTAACGTCCTTGATGGTCATTACTTCAATACCAGTTGTCTGAATCGCGCGGATTGCAGTTTCACGGCCAGGGCCTGGACCCTTAACCTGAACATCCACTTTGCGAACGCCATGCTCGATGGCCTTCTTTGCGGCATCCTCTGCTGCTTGACTAGCAGCAAATGGAGTGCTCTTTCGTGAGCCCTTAAATCCAACGTGTCCAGCAGTACTCCAGCTTATCACGCCACCTTTAACGTCTGTAATACAGACGATGGTGTTATTAAACGTGCTCTGAATGTGAACCACGCCCTGGGCGATATTCTTTTTCGGCTTTGCTTTTTGCCGAATATTAGTTGCCTTTTTTGTAGCCATGAATTATCCTTGCCTCCGCATACTACTTAGCTTTTTTCTTATTGCCGACAGTATGCTTTTTGCCCCTGCGTGTTCTGGCGTTGGTACGTGTTCGCTGACCGTGAACCGGGAGTCCACGGCGATGGCGTATGCCGCGATAACAGCCAATGTCCATCAAGCGGCGTACGTTGCCTGCGATTTCGCGGCGCAGTTCACCTTCGACCGTGTATTCGTTCTCGATGACATCCCGCAACCGCGCGATCTCTGTCTCTGTAAGATTCTTAGTTCGTGTCGAGTAATCTATGCCACACTGAACCAGTATTTTCCTGGACGCTGAAAGTCCTATGCCATATATATACGGCAGGGCATACTCGACTCGCTTGTCGCGCGGTAAATCCACACCCGCTATGCGTGCCAAATGTCGCCTCCTTAGCCTTGTCGCTGCTTATGCTTGGGATTCTTTTTGCAAATCACTCTTACAACGCCTTCGCGTCGAATGACTTTGCACTTTTCACACATCTTTTTTACGGACGCTCTAACCTTCATCCTGTGACCTCGCGTGTTCGCTTGCTACCCGTTTTTCTTAGGTAAATTTACATCCGACACGCAAACATAGATTATATCATGTATGCATGCTGATTGCAAACTTATGGGTAGGCTGCGATTTACTTATATCGATAGACGATCCGTCCACGGGTTAAGTCATAAGGGGATAGCTCTATTAAAACTCTGTCTCCTGGAAGTATGCGAATGAAGTGCATGCGCATCTTGCCGGATACATGAGCGAGCACGATGTGACCTTCGGCTACCTCTACGCGAAACATCGCGTTCGGTAACGTCTCTGTCACTACGCCCTCAAGCTGTAGTCCCTTTTCCTTATCCTGCTGCGGATCTTGCTTTTTAGCCATATGGTTGCTTATTATCCCTCTACTCTTCAAGAGTGAGTATATCGACACCATCTGCCGTTACAGCCACGGTGTGCTCATAATGTGCAGAGGGTAAGCCATCTTCAGTGACGACTGTCCAGCCATCCGATAGAGTTCTTACTCTCCATGTGCCAATGTTTATCATTGGCTCTATGGCTATGGTCATACCCTCTCTCAAGAGCAGACCTTGCCCGGATCTGCCATAGTTAGGAACTGCAGGATCTTCATGAAGTTTTAATCCAACCCCATGTCCTACTAAATCCCTGACTACACCAAATCCATGATGTTCACAGTACTTTTGAATGGCACTGCCTACATCGCCTAACCTGTTTCCCGGCTTAACTCGTTTAAGGCCTATTGCCAGCGACTCCTTGGTAACATCCATAAGCTTCTGCACCTTCTCAGATACTTCACCTACACCTACAGTAATCGCCGAATCTGTAAATAGACCCTCTAGTTCTACACCGAAATCCAGACTAATTATATCTCCAGATTGTAACACTGTACCATCCGGAATACCATGCACCACCTTTTCATTTACGGAGGTGCACAAAGAACCGGGATAACCATGATAATCTAGGAATGCAGGTTTCACTCCATAGAAATCACATAGCTGCCTCGATACCTGGTCTAAATCTTCAGTGGTTGTAACACCTGGCTCTATGCACTCTGTAACTTGTCGTAGAATGCTAGCAAGTATTTTACCACCTCGACGCATCGTCTCAATTTGCTCCGGCGTCTTTATCGTAACCAAGTAATCTACCTCTAAAGCCCTATAACGGCTTTTACCTTCTCGAATACCTCATCGGCATTTCCAGATGCATCTACTTTGTTCAATGCACCCTTCTTTTCGTAATACGATACTAGCGGTTCTGTAGACTCCGTGTAAACACGCAGTCTGTTTTGAATGGCTTCTGGCTCGTCATCTTTACGAGTTACTAAAGCTGCACCGCACTTATCGCACATACCAGGCACTTTTGGCGGCATTGAGGTGGCATGGTATCCTGCGCCGCAATACGGGCAGTTTAACCTACCGCCGAGCCGTTCCAAAATAACCTCTTCGTCTGCATCAAAGTAGAGAACTCCACTTAGCTTCCAACCGTTTCGCTCAAGCATTTGATCGAGCAATTCAGCCTGTGGAAGTGTGCGTGGAAATCCATCCAGCATCACTCCAGTGCCCACTCCATCGCTTTCCAGTCGCGCAGCCAACACATTAGCTATCAGCTCATCTGGTACAAGAGCACCAGATTCCATGTAGCTCTTCACCTGCGCTCCGAGCTCACTGCCTTCAGACACAGCCTTGCGAAGCATTTCGCCTGTGCTGTAACTCCTCATGCTGCTGCAAGCCATCAGCAGGTTCGCCTGCGTACCCTTACCGCATCCCGGTGCTCCTAGAAGAACCCAAACCATCGTAACTTACTCCTTTAAGAAGCCTTGATAGTTTCGCATCATTAACTGAGCTTCAATTGCTTGCATAGTTTCTAATGCTACACCAACAATAATCAACAGCGATGTTCCACCAATTAGGTTGAACGATGCGCCGCCCACACCAGTAATGGCAGGAGCGATATACTGCACCACAGCCACTAATGTAAGGAATACAGCACCAGCCATTGTGATACGTGTGATAACACGGTCGAGATACTCAGCCGTTGGCTTACCTGGACGTATACCTGGGATATAAGCCCCCGACTTCTTTAGGTTATCAGCGATGTCATTAACATCAAACTGAACAGCCGTATAGAAGTAGGTGAAGCCCATGATAAGCGCCGCAAAGATAAACAACGCCCACCAATGCTCCCAGCTAGGAACCAACCAGTTTGCGATTTTAATAAACCAACCAATAAATCCGGTTTGCTCACCTTGCAAGTTATGCGGTAATGCCGTAGCAATTGTTGCAGGCAGCATTTGCAGCGAGATAGCAAAGATGATGGGGATAACACCAGCCATAGCGATTTTGAAAGGCATATAGCTTGTGTGTCCGCCAACTTGCCTCATACCAACAACACGTCGTGCGTGCTGCACAGGTATGCGCCTGTTGGCTTGTGTGACATAAATAATACCGACTGTAGTGGCGAGGAATAGAATGATGAGAACAACTAGTCCGCCCCACTGCTGGTTAGCCTTAACCAACTCCCATGTGTGTCCTAACTGCCAAGGTAAACCTGCACAGATAGAACAGAAGATGATCATGCTAATTCCGTTGCCGATACCATTTTCGGTGATTTGCTCACCAAGCCACATCAAGAACATCGATCCTGCTGTAAGGATGATACAGGTAGCAACCAGTTGAATAACGCTTGATTCTAGAATGCCGCTGGTTCGTAAGGTAATACTGATACCTAAGCTCTGGAAGAAGGCTAGGGCGATTGTGAAGTAGCGAACATATTTATTAATCTGTTTTCTACCAGTCTCGCCCTCCTTCTGCAGCTCTTTCAACTGAGGCAGCGCCGCTGTCAGCAGTTGAAATATGATGGAGGCGTTGATATAGGGAATAATTCCCATGGCCAAGATGGTAAACTTGCGCATAGCGCCGCCCGAGAACACATCTACCAAACCGAACATGCCGCCCTGAGAAAACAGGTTCTCCATTTTCACGTGGTCGATATTCGGCAGCGGTATATGAAGTCCAATAGCGTAGACCCCGAACGCAGCAAAAACGAACAGAATTCGCTTTCGCAGTTCAGGCAGTTTCCACGCAGCTATCAACGACTCCAACATAACTACATTGCCTCCGTAGTGCCGCCGGCCGCTTCAATCTTCTGAACAGCCGACTTGCTGAACTTATGTGCTGTAACCTTGAAGGCTTTTGTTAACTCACCGTCAGCAAGAACCTTAAGGCCATCTTTTTCTACTTTGCTAATTGCGCCTGTAGACAGAAGCAACTCGGGAGTAATCTCCGTACCTGCTTCGAACTTGTCTTCCAGTATGCAAATATTAAGTATTGTATACTCTTTTGCATTCGGATTGCGAAAGCCGCGCTTCTGTGGCAATCGTCGATGCAAAGGAGTCTGTCCACCTTCGAACTGAGCACGCACTTTATTTCGTGCTTTTTGGCCCTTATGACCTTTGGTAGCGGTTTTACCGTGACCGGATCCTGGACCGCGACCAATGCGTTTTTTATCTTTGGTGGCGCCTTCGTTTGGCTTCAAATCATGAATAAACATCTACGCCTCCTGGGTGGCATCATCAGCCACCTCTTGTACAGTCACCAGATGCTTCACTTTGAAGATCATGCCTCGAACCGAGTCATTATCAGGCAACAATACAGTTTGGTTTCGCTTTTTAAGCCCCATAGCCCTAACAGTATCTTTTTGATCCTGCTTATAGCCAATTGCGCTTTTAGTCAAAGTGACATATAGCTTACTCATTCTCAGCCTCCGTGCTTTCAGTAACAACAGCACTGGCGGTGTCATACTTGCGAGCCCAAGGGATGAGTTTCTTGGAATCTTTGCCGCGCATCGAAGCGGTGCCTTCAATGGTCTTCAAAGACTGAAGAGCACGAATGGTCGCCCATGCTACGTTAATGGCGTTTGTAGAACCAAGGCACTTGGCCAATACGTCTTTAACGCCTGCAGCAACTAGGATGCTTCGGCAGGATGTTCCAGCAACAACTCCAGTTCCCGGAGCAGCCGGCTTAAGCAGAACGATTGAGCTGCCATGATGTGCAGTGATTTCGTGTGGGATGGTATGACCAACAATCGGCACATCAATCATATGCTTCTTCGCGTCTTCGGCTCCCTTACGAATTGCATCTGGTACAGCGCGCGCTTTTCCAACACCAGCGCCTACATGTCCTTCACCGTCGCCTACGACAACCAATGAGTTGAAACTCATTGTTCGTCCACCCTTATGGGTTTTCTGCACTCGGTTGGTCTTGACGACCATTTCTTGAAGGTTCATGGTATCAGGGTTGATATTTGCCATCTTAGAACTGTAGCCCTCCTTCGCGAGCGCCGTCTGCAAGAGCCTCAATTCGGCCGTGGTATTGATATCCACCGCGATCGAAAACTACCTGGCTGATACCAGCCTCAGTTGCTCTAGCAGCTACCAGCTTACCTACAGCAGAAGCTGCTTCCACATTACCGGATTTAGCCACATTCTGCTTTACTTCAGGCTCAAGGCTAGATGCACTGCACAGGGTTACACCCTGTACATCATCAATTATCTGTGCATAGATGTATTTCAAACTACGGAACACACAAAGGCGAGGACACTCGCCGGTTCCGCGAATTTTTTTGCGTACACGATCGTGACGTAGTTTACGTGCACGTTCGGTGGCTGCCATGTTACGGTATTTTATCATGGTCTATTTCTTCCCTTTACCGCCGGCCTTACCGCTCTTACCAGCCTTGCGGCGTATAACTTCTCCGCGATAGCGGATGCCCTTACCCTTGTAAGGTTCTGGTGAGCGCAGGCTACGGATCTGAGCGGCCTGCTGACCCACATTCTCTTTGTTTATCCCGTTGACAACCACGAATGGCATACGGGTGGCATTGTCCATACCGGACTCAAAAGTGATCCCCTCAAGTGCGTCTACTTCGATGGGGTGAGAGTATCCAAGGTTAAGCAACAGCTTTTCACCTTTTACCTCAGCACGGTAACCAACGCCGATGATATCAAGAACGCGCTTGAAACCATCCGATACACCAACAACCATATTGTTGAGCAATGCACGGGTTAAACCATGAAGAGCTCTATGCTGTCGCTGATCGGTTGGGCGTTCTACAAACAACTTGTTGTCATCGATACGGACGGACATATCCGGACTAATGGCCCGACTAAGCTCGCCCTTCGGTCCCTTTACCTTGACGAAACCTGGCTGGATATCCACGGTTACGCCGGCAGGGATCGGGATGGGTAGTTTTCCAATACGAGACATTTACAGTATCCTCCTCACCTGCTCTGTTTGGCTTACCAGACCTCGCAAAGCACTTCTCCGCCTACACCAAGGCGTTTGGCGGTACGCTCAGTCATTACACCTTGTGATGTGCTGACAATAGCAATACCAAAGCCCTTCATTACCGGCGCCATATCTTTGGATTTGATATATAGGCGCAGACCAGGCCTAGAGATGCGTTTGAGGTTAGTAATGGCGCGCTCGCGTACTGGCCCTCTTCGGACACCATACTTCATATAAACGCGCAGATGGTTTTGGGGTTTGGCTTCGATGACTTCATAACCTTTAATGAAGCCTTCCTCTTTGAGGATACGGGCAATCTCAACCTTTATTTTGGATGAGTCCATTTCCAAAGAGTCATGATAGACCACATTCGCGTTGCGGATGCGTGTGAGCATATCCGCAATGGGATCTGTGACAGGCATGTTTTTCTCCTAGTCTCATGCATACCACTAACAGACGGTCAGTTGCGCGCCTGTCGGCACGGCTGGGGTATCTGTTAGGTTCCATGGTTCGAAACGGGGTTACCCCGTTATATAGGGCGTATTACCAGGATGCTTTATGCAGACCCGGTAGCTGCCCACGATGAGCAAGTTCGCGTAGGCAGATTCGGCATAGGCCCAATTTGCGATGGTAGCCATGAGCACGTCCGCACACACTGCAGCGATTGTACTCACGCACCTTGAACTTCGGTTTACGCGCAGCCTTAAGAATTAGGCAATGCTTAGCCAATTTTCGTCCTCCGTATTCAGGGCTTCTTCAAGCCATCCTTTATCTTAACGCAATCTCTCGCAGTATGATAAAGGCACGACTCATATTCTACAACATTTCATATCACATTAAAAGGCGGCAAACGCCGCCTTTTAACTAACATAACTCATTTTACAGGATATTACGCTACTCTGACTTATCTTTTTCGCGTTCTTTCTTGTAAGCTTCGATGATTTTGGTAGCTACCATTCCTGGTACTTCATCGTAATGATCTACATCGGCGACAAACACGCCCATACCACGTGTAATTGCCCGTAAATCTACCGCATAACTAAGCATTTCGGCCTGAGGTACCATAGCAGTTACTTTCTGCTTGCCGCCCTCAACGCTCTCCATGCCCAAAACACGTCCACGTTTGCCATTGAAGTCGCTGATGACCTCACCCATGTTGTCTTTAGGGATGGTTACTTCAACCTTCATCACAGGTTCAAGCAGAACCGGACTTGCCAGGTTCACGACGTTGTTGAAGCCGATAATACCCGCTTGCTGGAACGCCGCGTCGGAACTGTCCACAGGATGAACTGATCCATCATCAACAGTCACTTTACAGTCGACCACAGGATAGCCAGCTAGTACACCTCTATCCATAGCCTGCTTAACGCCCTTTTCTACAGACGGAATGTAGTTTTTCGGAATAGATCCTCCAAAGATCTCATCTACGAACTGATAGCCCTCACCTCTCGGCAGCGGCTCAATTCGCAGCCAGCAGTCGCCGAACTGCCCGCGTCCGCCGGTCTGCTTTTTATGACGTCCCTGCGCTCTGGCCTTGCCATTGATGGTCTCTTTGTATGGAATGCGTATCTTTTCATTTTCAACGGATGTGCCGAATTTACGCTTCATACGCGCCACGATAACATCCAGGTGTGTATCGCCAAGACCGCTGATAATCGTCTGT
>CAZFLA010000051.1:18326-22227 GCA_964519405.1 uncultured bacterium | reverse complement strand
TGCTGTCGATGATTCCGCCTAGCCATTGCTCTCGGTCATCAAACACACTGCCATCGACAGCATTCACGTAGACGTTGTAACCTTCGCTCCATTGATCTTCAGGATCATCAGTTATCGTTGATATTTCGTAAAAAAACTTCCAGGCAGGCTGCCATACCCCCAAGTCATCTGGTTGGTATATCAACAGTTTGTTTTGGAAAATGGTCGACAGCGTATATGTGACAGGCACATCATATATTCCTGCAAGATAATTCGATGCCAGATTCAATGCTTGATCTTTTGTAAGAACAGTCGTTCCGGTGTAGGTGGGTGTTGGTATCACTGTGTGATAGTAGGTATGCACGATTTCGTCGCTATACACAATGACATCGATACAGTCATAAAAGTTGAGCACAGCCCCTGCTTGCTTCTTGTAATACAAGCCAGGAGCGACTTTAGTATACTGAGCCAATGTCTGTGCACTAATGTGACTATTTACATATTGGTCAGCAATGGCTTCATATATCAAGGGATTCTGATGGAATTTTAACATACCGCAGGGATTACCGAAATATATCACGATATTGGACACAGAATCAACTCTGTAAGTGCACCGGTCCGATGTTTTATATTCGTGGTAAGCATTAGCTACGCTCGACCCAACAGAATCGAGATTCTCAGGATTAGTTTCCGTCTCAACATATGTGAGTTCCAACGAGGGGTTGTTTGTAAAAGCACGGATCGCACTCTCTGCAGCCGGAAACGGACCAGCTAGGGCCGTTCCGCAAACAACGGCACACAATATCGCCAGCCAGAATTTATTCATTATCTTGTTCCTTAATATAAACCCCGTCCAACATTGACGCGGTCAGTATGGCAAAACGGATATATCATTCCCTGCAAATCTCCTGATCGTCTGCTCAGTCGTTTACAGATAACATTGTCATGAGTATACCAGAGCAGTGCCTGCAAATGGTATGGTTTTATAGTATGGTTTGATAAATCCGAGGGTTTTTATAGCCTCGATAACCAGATAAGTATCGTAACGGCATCACGCTGGCATTAACGATATATAGATAACGGCACTAGTGATGTTGAAATATACGGTATGATTCATCCGTTACCGAAGCCGCCATAGCTGCGGCTGCAGCGCATGGCGTATTAACATGATCCTTCATCTTGGTATATTCGTGGGTTCGTGGCGGTTTCGTTGGCGTTGACGGATAGTCGGCATGATTTTCGTGTTAATATTGACTAAACCAGTCATCGGAAACTGATGGAACGGTCAGACGTGCAGATTGGTCTGAAGAAACTCATGCAGCAAAATAACCTCATCGAGGTGACACAAAATGCAACAGATATCATATGCTAACACCCGCGTGGAGTTAAACCCCGCCAATGGTGAAGTGGTCGTTAAGTATAAAGAGACCACATGGAAGATGCGGGGCATCAACGGGGGCTTTGCCACCATATACCTCAACACACCCTCGGCATCCGGCGCCAGAACGAACCTGGATTTAGGCGGAAGCTCGCCGCACAGCATATCATGGAAGACGGTGCGCGGACGCGCCATCGTAGGCACCATCGACTTGCCGGACTACGAGCTGAGTGTCACGCTGAGCTACAAAATCAGCGCCGAGAACAAGCTGCGCTGCAGCGCGGAGTTCGTCGGAAAGGGGGCCGCTAAACTCGAGGAGGTGTTCTTCCCAGCATCGCCAAGCATCAGCAGCCCGTCCGACAGGCTGGTTCTGCCGCAATGGCTGGGTCTGCTGGTGTCGCCCGAGGGTGAGGATTTCTATGTGCGCCGCACCTTGTGGCTGCGGCCTTGGTGCATGAGGTTTATCGGTGCTACTCAACATACAGCTCAGGGTGACCAATCCTATATCGCCATCGTGAACGACTCGCTGCACCGTCATGTGGATATCCGAAGGCAAAATGGCACACTGGACTTCATGTATCTAGGCAGCCCATCTTACCCCGAAAAGCATGCGGAAACCCGTGTGCAGAGCATCGAGTTTGAGTTCATGGCTGGCAACTATGTGCAGATCGCTCATCGGTATAAGAGGTGGGTGATGACTCAACCCTCGTGGCGCAGCTTTGCCACCAGAACGCGGCCCTGCCATGAAGAGCTCATCGGCGGAGCGATCTTCTTTTGCCATGTACCCTGTGATTACGGCGGGGCAATCCTAACTTTCGACACGCTTATCCCACGCTTGAAGCAGCTCAAGAAGGCAGGGGTGGAGCGAGCCATCATCCACATCGGCGGGTGGAACCGCAAAGGCTATGACGCATATTATCCCGACATCCTGCCCGCAAACGCCGCCTGCGGGGGCGATGAGGGCATGCGCCGCCTGACGGAAGCCATATCGGAGCTGGGGTATATCTGCACACCGCACGATGACCTTGGAATCCTGTCCACAAAAGCGCCTAGTTTTCACGAGAAATATCTCTATCGCTACGCCGATGGCAGTATCATCAACGGCGGGGTCTATCGAGATGCGCAGAACTATATGGCCAGCGGAGCTGGGCAGGTGCATTTTGCGAAACGCAATGTGCCGGAAGTTAAACGGCGTTATCCCGCTTTGAATGGCTACCTATATGATGTCACCACCTCCACACAGCCCTTGGATGACTACAATGTGAACCCACCGACCAGTATGGAGCAGGATTTACAGAACCGAAATGAGGTCTTCGAGATCACCCGCAAGGCCTTCGCGGAGTTTACCATCGGCGAGTCGATCGTAGATTGGTCGATACCCTCCAACGACAGCGGATTCATGGCCGAAGAGGGATACATTCATCGCGGAGACGGCGGATGGAGCACGGATGCCATCCATGGCGAGATTGTGCCCATGTGGGAGCTGGTCTACCACGAGTCGCAGATCGGGTTCCGAGACAACGGCACACACGTCAACACGCCCATGGAGACCGATCAACCTTTCCTGCGGTATCTGCGGGTGTTGCTCAAAACCTGGCGGGCCGGCACCTGTCCTCCCGCATTCTTCAGCGATGACCTCACGCTTTCCGTCGTCAACCCCATGCTGCAGGATCCGAAAAATAAGCCGCAGCCGGGTTGGAGTGAGCTCACGGCGATGCAGTTCCTGGCTGCCGTGTCTCGCATCAGCACATGGTTGGCCGATTCCGTATTCCATTCGCCTATGGTCATGCATGAGTTTGCCGGCGGTGACCTTTACCGTGAGCACACGCAGTTCAAATCCAAAGGCGGGTTAACTGAGGTTTACATCAACACCGGTGACACCCCGTGGAGTCCACTGCCCGGCGTGACGCTGCCGCCTAACGGCTTCTGGATCACCGGCCCGGGGCTGTTGGCTTACCATGCTTCCCAGGTAAACGGAAAGATGCTGCAGACACCATCGCTGGCCGCATTCCGGTGGACAGGCAACTCACCGCGCGGTATGAAAGCCTTCCGGGCTTTTGGACAGAGCAACCTCATCTGGACCGACGGTCGCCGCAGCGCAGAAATCACCATTGCTGAGCTCTGCCAGACAGTGGACGTCAAATTAAAATAGCAGAGCCAAACATATCCGCATGTGCACCCATCTAGTACAAAGCGAGATATGCGATCAGTTTGTGGGGCGGTCACAAAACCGCCCCACGGCTGGTTAGTCGGCCGTCATCTCGCAGATACTGCTGCGCAGCTCGTATATCTTCTCAACGATCTCCATAGGGGTGTAGAAGTAGCCAATTGAGCCTTCATACCCGATTCGGGAGTCGGCTGCAGCCAGACGCAGCATCCCCTCGGAGTTGGCGAGTTCGGCTTGTAGCATCTGCACCGCATCATGGCGCGCGGATTCCTCACTGGGGTTAGCCAGCCAGCGATCGCGGTCTAGGATGAACTGTGAGTAGTTCGCGGCCGACTGGAAATGCCGCCAACAAGCCTCGCAGATACCGTAATCCCGAA
>CAZFLA010000051.1:0-18316 GCA_964519405.1 uncultured bacterium | reverse complement strand
GGCCTGCCACTCTGGATGATCTGCGTTTTCTAGGGCGAGCTTTAGGTGGCGGAGCCCTGCTTCGAAATACTCAGCCAGCTTTCGGAAGCCTTTTATCATCACTTCCGCGCCAAACGGGCCTGATGCTTCCTCTAGCCGTTCGGTGGCCATGGCCACCATGCCCCAACGCCATGGCTCCGGGCTGAGCGGCAGCTTCAGCCCTGGACCAGGGTTGAGCGCGCTGTAATATAGCGTAACCACAGAAGACGGGTAGAACGCCATGCCATCGGAGAAGCACTGCCAGGCGGCCATGGCTTCGTCAGCACCGTTCCCGTAATATTTCTGAGCCAGGGCTTCCACTGGGTTGGCGCAGCCCAGCAAGCTGAACATCTCCATATTGCGCCCCGGGTAGGCGCCGAAAATCCAGCAGCCTAACATGCCGTCCATCTGCCTCGTGGTGTGCTCTTTCAGCAATGTCTGCACGTTTGTCAACACCGGCAGGTATGGCAGCGCGTTCATCTCCACTGTGGAGACCACGGCACACTTCGATAGCACCTGACGGTTATGCGAGCGTGCTTCCTGGATGACACGCTGAGCATATTCCGATGGCCTCACATAAGCCAAAGTATACTCGCCGATGGCCGCCTTTTTGCCGAACAGCTCATAAGGGGTATTCTTTGCCCAGTCAACCATCACCCTAACCTTGGGATCTAGCTGGTTGATGGCTTTAATAGCCCGATCTTCATCAAGGATGTTATCCCACGCCCACATCCATTGAATGACTTCAGGCTCATGGCGTGTGCTTGTATCACAGATGTGTGCGTCTACGATTCCGGCGGACATGAGGTTCGCGCAATCGGTGAGCGCTGCCTCAGTTCCGCGCGCTGCGCATCGCGGACAAGCATCGGGTGATGATGTGTTGCGATGGCTAAAGCAGTTAGTTTCATTTTCGGAAGCGGTGATGAGCACAACCCCACCAAGCTCAGGAACCTGACGGAATATGTAAGCCGTGGCTTGTTGAATCCATTGCCTGGCCTGGGGGTTAGAGGTGCACATGCCGTAATATCCCGGCAGATGCGCCGCAGCACCACGTGCGTCAGGGTGGTTCACAAAAAATTCCGCGGGCATGAAACGAGGTTCGTTGAAGTATAGGAATAGCCTGATGCCGTAACGGCGGGCCTTTTCCACCTGCTTGCGCAGGTTGGCTATCCGTTGCTGGTGACCTTTGCCAAACTCAGGGAACACATCGCTTGGCGCCATGTCGCGAAGCAGTGCTGGCATCCAACCCGCGTTTACGCCGCGATTCTGCATCCGGCTGAGGATGCCATCGGAGTAGAACTCTTCACCACTAAGCAGAAAATCGCCATGAGAACCCACATAACTGTGCATCATGCGAATACGCAGCGGTGCATCTGACTGACTCTCGCTTATTGATGGCGGTTCGGGCACATTCATCGCATCGAGAAACTGGAAAAGTTGTTCACCGCTGCCGACCGCGCTTAGGAGATCGCCGCTCGAATCGCGGAAAGCCTCCGATGCCGGCTGCGCATCTGCCTTCAGCGATATTTGCGGATAGGAATCGGGACGTGCGCCGAGTTTGACGTCTAGAAAGTCCATATCCAGGGACTTTTGTCGGCACTGCTCCAGCGATAGCCCCAGCAACGAGGCGATTTGCTGTTCTGGCAGAAGATCATGCAGCCTCCGCATCACGACGGGGAAGGCACGCTCAGGATCGCATGCCGTCGTTTTGGGTAAGCCCAACTCCGCTTGCAGCATCTCTAGTTCGCTTTCCGAAATGCGCAGGAATTGAGCCACCTGTCGGTCGGGCACCAGTCCCGCTGTGCGGATCACTAGGCGCTGCAGCGGTGTGAGTTTAGGATATTGTTCGTGCTTATTCATTCCGCGTAGTTGCCCTCTTTACGCCATACATCAAGCATCAGGTTGTACCGGCTAAGCTCCATACCCGTGTATACGCAGTTACTGGTGCTGAAGATATAACCGCCGCCCGGCATACCGCTCTGCAGAGCATACCGCACATTGTCGATAACCTGCTGATCGGTGCCGTTTTGAAGCAGTCCGCAGTTGACATTGCCGATGAGGCACACCTGGTCGCCATACAGCCGCTTGACCTCTGCGATATCCACACCGGCTTGCGGGTCGATAGAGTGCAGCGCGTCGGGTTTACAACTGATGAGCTGATCAAGAATCGGCATGATGTTGCCGTCGGTGTGCTTGATGGTATAGAAACCCAACTGACGGTAGTTGTCGATCGTCTGCTTCAGGAAGGGTGTCACGAACTTCGCAAACTGGCGAGGGCTCATGAAGGGGCCGGTGTTCAGGCAGTAGTCGCTGCACAGAGCAAACCCGTCGAGGCCGCCGTGATCGGCCCATTTCTGCGCCACAGCCTTCATGTGATCAACGCTTCGCTGCGCGTCGGCCAACAAACCATCAGGATCATCGGCCATTCTCATGCTGAAGTCAACCATGCTGTTGCCATCGGGAATGGCAAAGGTGGAGTCACCATGCAGCATCAAGAAGTAGTTGTCGCCGCTTTGCCTGCGGATTTCGTCGATGATGCGGAATGTTTCCTCTGCACCGGGATCAGCCTGCACGAAGATGGCGGAGTGCTCGTATTTTTCCGCGGTCATGATGTAGGTAGCGGCGATATCCTGCCGATGCAGCTGACGCTCATGATCCGACATCTGAGCCCACTGTGAAAAGTAGCGATGCGTGGGGTGGACTTTACCAAACGCCTCCATGGTAAGGAAGAAGACGAGTTCAAAATGCGGTACACGGCCAGATATCGGTTGGCGCAGCAGTGCCTTGATAAATCGGTCTCGTGGTTTCATGTATCAGCCTCGAAGATATTTGTTTACAGATCACAATGGTGATACTCCGTCAGTTACCTGATGGGTGTATCGCATATTACTTTTGTACCAATTGCAAATGGCTGTGATGCCGTGGGTTTAGTCACCTGCACGGTGTTGTTGTTCAGCCGTTGGTGTGGATCGCTGCCGGCAGCCATCCCTATGCCCGCCGGAACGCGGGCCGGTACTGATCAGCGATGGGTGACAGTGCCCGTAACGGGACGCCGTCACAGACGATGTCACAGACGATGTCACGGATGGGCCACCGAACCCATCGCAAGGAACTGGTGGTCACGCTGCCGCACGGCTCATCAAAAGCGGCCGGCGTCGCTTCACTCCGGCCGGCGCGCGGATGCGGCTTCACCATGTGAATTCCATTTTGCACTTGGCTCTTTAGTTATCTTTCAATCTATACAGTCTTTCTCCTGCATGTGGAACGAGCAAAACACCTTCATTTTCGCGATTTGCATAATCAGCGGGGTTAATGGTCGCAGGGTCGAGGTAATCGAGATTGATCTGGCGGGTAAGCTGCTCCGATATGCCTGTTGCCAAAACCACCCGGGCGCGCGGAATCTCTATGTCGCCATCCATTCGGCCTTGTCCCTTGATGTGCGTGCTGTGTGCCAACACCCCTCGGGGGATGTGCTTCAGCTTATCCCAGTTATGCACGATGTAGTCGCGGCAATGATACCCCACCTCTTTAATGAAGGCGCCGTGGGTGACCGATATCTCTTTGATGTGCGGCGCATAAATGATGAGTGTGCCGCCTTCCGCCAACACAGGCTCCAGCTTATACATGCACTTGCCGCCCACCCACATCTCGTCATACATTTCGGGTGCGCAGCTGAGTATGGTGTGGTAGGGGTGTTCGGCATACAGGATGTGCCTTTCGGCGCTAAGATCGGCGGCTAGCTGCCAGCTTTCTTCAGGAGTGCCACCATATAAACCGGCTAATCCGCTGTCTTCAACCATGCACAAGGCGTAACGCGGTATGGTGAGGAACTTCGCAGCTTCATCCACCACGCGCCGCACGGGGTTGCGCTTGACCCCAATGACATTCACATTCATGATTAACGCGCCTAGCCAGTGGAAGAAGTCAATCAGCTCCCTGCCGGCAACGCCGGGGAACAGATACTTGTTTCCTCCAGAAAAGCCCACAACCTCATGCGGAAATACCGGGCCGATGATGAGTATTTGGTCATATTCAAAAAGATGCTTATTGAGGGTAATAGGCACCTCTTCACGCATCAAACCGCCGCTGATGTCCCATACCTGCTCTTCTGTGAATCGGCCTACGAGCTTCAGCTCGCTGGTATCGTCAAAGCAGTGGTTCATGAATCGGCTTTTGTTGTATAACTGCTGATGCTGCTCTACCGTGATACCTAACCGCTGGCATATCTGAGCTTCTGACAGCGGTTGATGAGTGCCCAATGCGACCATCACATCGATGGCCTGAAAGTCTTTAGCTAGGATGGGGTAGATGCTCTTGTAGACCACATCAACCGGAGCGGTGCGGGTGAGGTCAGGCACGATGAGCAGTATGCGGCCGCCATGACGGGGCATCGACTCGGCAAAGCGGGTGAGCTGCTGCTGAATATCATCACAGCTTAATGTGCCCGATGGGGCAGACTGCGCACAAATCATTGATAGCACTCCAAAGGTTGTTTTCTGGTTGTATGCTACCGCGAAAACTGTGCCGCTGCCATGGTGATGTTTATAGGGCTTGCGGGTAAGGCGAGATCACCCTACCCGCAATGGAAAACTAGGCACCATACACGCTGGCATAATAGTCCCAGCTAGGGTCGGTGGCCATGCGGATGAAAGCCACCTGACCGGCATGGTAACTATATTCGGAGACCATACCTCCTAGAGCCACGCCTAAGGGCTGCTCCATACCCCACATTGTCACCATGGTATCCAGTGGTTTGTCGGCATAATTCTCTTCGATGTATTTGATGGTTTGCTGGTGAGAGTCATCAAGCAGCTCCATCAAGCGGGCTCGGTCTGTCTCGGTGCCGCCTAACTTTTCGTAGTCAGGTTCACCACCTGTACGCAGACAATAGACCGTGGCGCGGTTGTCTACAATGAGGTGCTCCACTGTTTCACCGATAGATTTACACTCTGGGTAAGGCTTCCAGTTCCACTGCTCATCGCTGCAGCCAGCGATGTGTTTCAGGGTCATTTTATAAGCCATGTTCAACGAAGCGATGATTTGCGGTACTCCGAAACTCATGTGATGCCTCCATACTTAGGAAATAGGTATATATAATTATACACATATTAGTGTATTTGCAAAATAGCTATGATGTCGCGGGTTTAGTCACCCATCGCCAACGGCCGGTGGTGACAATCGCAGGATACCAACCCACGCTGCCGCGGGTTTAGTCACCCACACGACTACGTTCCGGGAGCTGGCGCTCCGGGAACTGCGTCCAGTGCGGGTTCCTGCACCGCACGGCTCACCAATTGCGGCCGGCGTCGCTTCACTCCGGCCGGCGTATGGATGCCACTTCACCATCGGTTCGTATTAGTGTATTTATCACTGCTGTTTTATAGTTATTCACGCGTTTTTGATAAATGGTTCTGTATGCAACTCATGGTACTATTTGAACATCACGCTTGTGATTGATAGTGGTTCCATGTTGACGGATTTGTTGCCTATCTGTATGTTGGCTGGTGTATGGTTGCTGTTGTATGCGATCACTTCGTTTGACGGCAGCAGCGTGCAGTAGACGCCATCCCACGCTTTGTCGGCTTCGATGGCCTGCGGCATCCGCTTGTCTAGAGCCTTGAGGTTGTAGACGGTGTCGCGCACCAACTCATAGAACTCCTTGCGAGCGTCCCAGTTGCTTGTGGAGTAGATGCCATATCCCTTACCCAGTTTGTGTGCCCAGATGGCCGCTCCTTCTGCCCCGCCGGCTAGCGATATGGAATCCGGACTTAATGCCGTCATCACCGAGTTAGGCAGTGTTTTGCTGGCATATTTAAGGAATGCAGATGCGGCGCGAACATCCGTGGCGGCAATTGTATGGGACTTTTCAGTGATGCCGAACAGCTCGCGCCACACGGAGCTTTGACCCTCAACATCGGTGACCGCTCCGTAGTTGTATGAGACCACAACACCGCCCGACTTAACCCAGTTGGCGATGCTCTGCAGCGCAGTCGCATCGATGAACTGGCCCTCTAATAACACCAGAACGCGATGCCCCTTAAGGGCACCATCATTGATCATATCTTCATCGATGACGTCATAATCGATGACGTCGCGAAGAGCAGCCGCAGCCTCGGCTTCCTTAGCAGGCATGGGCTCCAGAGGGTGCAGCTTAAGGTTGGTTGACGGCCAAAAGATGGCGACATCGGTTACCGGCTTCTCTTGAGTGAGGAACTCTTTATATTTGCGGAACACATTCGGCGAGGAGGTCGGGTTTGCCCCCCAATCCCAGAAGCCATATGCTCCGCTGGAGATGGATTCGAAAATGCGTCCCACTTCGCTGTCCGCAGACTGACCACCCGGCGGCTCAGTCCAGAAGGGCACTTTGTAGAACTTGCAGGAGCTGGCAAGCAGACGTATCATAGTGGCGTAATTCTGCGCCACAGGCATGTATCCGCCATGTGTCGATCGGATGTGCGTGTTGTATTGCTTCGCCAGTTTGGCGTATTTCGTGTGCTCCATACCATACATCAGGTTGGCATCGCCTCCGCCTATCGGCAGCTGCAGCAATGATTTCGGGAAATGTGTACGGGCGATGCGGGTGACATCATCGGTGAGTTTTGTCATGGATCCGGCATACCAGTTGATGAAGTCCAGCCAGCGATGCCGATCAGCCGATGTTACTAGCGGTTCGCCAGATAGTGGATAGGTAACCTGCCGAAATGAGCTGTAGCTGCTACCCCATGCTTTGTTCAGCTCCGCGATGGTGTGATACTTCTGCTCTGCCATCTGCCTAAAGCTGGCTTTGGCGTACTGGTCACCGCACCACCAATCGCCATGGCCCGATCCCTCTGCTCCGAACCGTTCGATTTCGCTGGGATGGAAGCCCATGGGGTAGATGGATTCGCCGAAGTCACCATGAATGCCCAAATAGATGGCGCCCATTTTGTTCTTCCCAG
The DNA here is from genome assembly GCA_964519405.1 of uncultured bacterium. GTDB lineage: Bacteria > Armatimonadota > HRBIN16 > HRBIN16 > HRBIN16. Next base: position 11,360 of record CAZFLA010000051.1, on the reverse strand, counting down.
AGCCATAGTGCTTCGCCATGGCATCATATCCCTCATCGAAGAATTGGCTTAGCCAAGGACTCCATACCGACATGGCGCCGATCTTCCAGCCGTGCGTGGTGCATATGGAGGGCACATAGCGGTCGGTGCTCTTTTGCCAGTCGTTAGCCCAATGCAGATGGGGGAAATACTGCCAGGTTACACCAAGCTGTTGACAGCGCTGCAGTTCGGAATCGGGCGCATTCCAGTCCCATTCGCCGGGCTTCAGTTGATTGCTGGCGAGGTGATCGGAGTCCGTTTGGAACATGGTGAAGCCAACGCTTTTGGCGAGGCGCATCTTTTGGTAGATCATGATGCTGGTGCCCATGGCCATCGGTTTACCAGCCTTGCCGGCTCGGTGAACCGGTGTGACTTTTTCCTGCTCAATCTTGACCAGTTTGGGCACATCGGCTGCCGTCACGAGACCGTTGGGCGTGATATCTTCATCCGTAATGAGCAGCGCGTCTGCATATGACAAGTAGGCGTGTTCGCTGTTATTGCGGCGTTCATTTACCATGAGGCTTACGGTGTGTTCACCTGCAGATAACTCGCAAGTGCCGAACCTGGTCCACGCCAAGGTGTTAGAAACGCCAAACAGGCTGGAGGGCTCGCAGTCGGTGTCTTCGGTGAAGTGCTGGTATTTGGCGTTATCTACACGCCACCATACGCGTGAGGTGTTTCCGGGCTGCGAAATGGCAGCCCAGATATGGTATTTGCCGGAACGGGTCGTATGAAATTGCCAACTAGCGACGTAACTATCTGCTTGCGGATCATCATCACGCCATAGCCTTAAGATTTTGTCTCCGCTGACCACACCGGGAAACTCAAACGGCCCTTCATAGTTTCTTGATGATGTATTCTCAGCCTCCAGCCATATCCGTTCTGCTTGGGCACCTGCAGACAGGCAAAGCATCATCAACGAAGCCAAGATACATCGCTTAAGCATTTACTTCACCGCCATAAGCCGCTCAATCGCCTGTGCTACCGCGGCGCGCTGTTTGCGGATAGGTTCTGGAGTGTTAGTGTATTCCGTCAGTGACTTACTGATGGAATCTGGTACCTTCAACAACGCCTCATACTGAGCTTTTGCGGTGGCGGTAAGTTTGGAGCCCTTCTCCGCGATGAGCTTCTTAAGGGTTACGAGATACTCGTAGTCCTCGACGCCGTCCCTGAGCATCTCCAATCGGATGCTTGGCACAGGATCATCCATGATGGTTTCTGCTTGGGCGGCCGTCGCGGTCTCTGGTGGGTAGATAAAGCGCCCGTCTCCCGCTTTCCACGGTATTCGTGAGCCCAACTGTGTGCCGTATCCACTGACCCAACTCATGGAATCTAGCCATGGGTTCTGCCACGAATCGGGGTAAGCTACTGAGCTGTTCCAATAGACGCTTTCCCAAACTAGGATACCGTCCACATTGTTCTGCCAACTCTGCCATAACCATACCCTTAGGTCGGTGCCCGGTCTGTCGATGAACTCAGCGACATACGGTGCGGTGGGTCCGCAGCAGATATACCAGTTATAGCGGTCGCCGTCAGCATGGCGTGCTGCTGCAAATGCTGCGTCATGTGAGTTCAAAATGGGGCACCATTGATCAATGTAACCCACAAACTCATTGGAAAGCCCGATGTTCATGGGCACCATGCGATGGAGTTTCGGGAAGTATTTGCGCAGTGTGTCGAGTTGACTGATGACGAACTGATAGTCTTTCTCAGCAGGCTCATCGAAGGGGTATACATAGCATTTATCTAGGATACCCACTCGCTGCAGCCGTTCTGAGGCGCCTTCGCACCACGCTTTGAACAGCGCTTCATGCTCGGGGGTTCCCACAGGGTAACCCATTAAGCTTCCGCCGATTTGCTCGTAGAAGGTTCCCGTGCCTAGACCCGGCACATCAACCTTGAAGCTGTTGAAGTGGTATTTCTTAACCACTTGGCGCATGGCGGCTTCCCAGCCTTCAGTGGACCACTCGACTTTGGCGCTCTTCTCGGTGGGTATGGCGTTATCGAAGCTGTCGGCAAACTGCTGAGCAGCATTGTCGGAAACTTCAATGTTGTCAACCTGAAGCTCCCCGACGGCGCCTTTAGCTAGTTGGAATGTTGGCTGCAGATACTCTGTGCCAGATGGCAGTGTACCGATGTTGATGCTGTAAGTGCTCCATCCCTGCGAATCGGCGAGTGGAACCTTCAGCTCGGTGGTTTTGCCATCTTTTGACCACAATGTGAGGTTGAGCTCAGCCTTGGGGCTGCCGATGACACGGTATTTCATGCTGAATTTCGATGCTGCACTGACCTTAATGCGATTGGTGTATTGAACCGACATCGGCTGTTGAACGCTTAGGCATTGACCGCTGCCATCAGCGCCGGGCTGCGCAAATCGTGCTCCGTCCCAATTGTGTCCGGCGACAAATCGGTAGCCGAATTGCTCCGTGTTTAATGGCACATACGGCGAGATCCGGTGACTGGCATACAGCGCAAGATATTTGTCTTCAATCTTGCGGCGCTGATCGTCGTTTTTGGTGTTGTGATACTTCCATACTGTCCACGGGCTGTAACCAAACATGCTGCGAACGGTGCTTTCATCGGGCAGAGTGAACCCGTATACAGTGACATTTATGGGTATACGTGCGGAGAAGCCATCAGCTTCTAGGTTGACCACACCCTTATATTCACCGGCTGGCGTCTGTTTAGCAGTGGTGACGCATATCCAAATCGGGTGATTGATGCCGGCGTCAAGGTTTAGCCCAGCCTTAAGCAGGGGCAGGGGATCCGGCCATTCTCCGATGGAACCCAGTGTGTCGGATGCGATTTCAACCGGAACATAACGAACTTGGCGAAGCTGAATAGCCGATGCTGGTATCACCGCGCCGTTTGGTCCCGACAATGCACTGACTTTTGCATTGAGCGATTTTAGAGGTTTGGATGGGTTGACCACCAACTGCAGCGCTTCGCTTTCGTTACTCGCAAGCGATAAACTCAACGCTGCGCTCTTCGCTGAAGGTGCGGTGTGTTTCTGACTGATCTTCCAACCGCTGTCTGCCCACCACAATGCCACATCCTTGCTGGGTGAGGGCAGCGTTGCGCCTTTGAGATCAATATCAATAATAGAGGCATTCACGCTTGTACTCAAAGTTGGTAAGTAACCTCCTAAGTTGACAGCGATTCGGTTTGTTCCTGTTTTTAACTGTGGATATGGAGCTATGATGGTTGCTTCGGTGTTCGGCTTTAAGTTGCCTTGAGCTAGTTGTTTACTGGCTTTGGTGCTGTCCGATGCAGTACGGGTGATTACAGGGCTTAAAGCGACGGTGTTTGTGCCGACATTATTCACAACAAATGCGATTTGGTGATCTGTGGTTTTGTTGAGGTCGAATGAAATGTCGAGGTTATCCAACTGGTTGTCTATAGCCCAGCACATCGTCTGTCCGGTCATCTTTGGCAGCTGCTTATCCAGTGTCGCTTTCATGGCGTAGTGGCTAAGCGCGAACCAACCGGGTATTGATGAATCGGAATGATCAATGCTCAATCTCACATATAACTGTTTGGCTGGCAGCATATCGGCAGGAACGGGCAAAGACACCGATTTATGCGTGCTGTCAGTAGATCCGATGGTTTTATAGGTTCGGCCATCAGTGCTGGCTTCTACTCTCAGCTTCCATGATGATGGCTGGTGCATGTCTACCGAAGCTTCTACTGTGACTTGATTGAACTTGATTCCATCCAGCACATGCTTGTAGGTGACGGCGGTGTCTTCAACCATGAACCATCGGTTTTCATGGAACTGCGTGTTGTGTCCGTCGATTGCCCGATCAATAGGTGCATCAGTACCGTAGTCGGGTTTGAACTCGTACCGATTGCCATCAATATATTCACCTCGGCCTAGTTCAATTCCGTGTTCTATGGCATGTTTGCGGATGACCGGCAGTACCTCGATGTCATCGAAGTCGATGTGGCAGTTTGCTGCCCAGTGGCTGAGCCTGACTGCTGTCGACACATCTTGTTTAGCATCGACTGTAAGGAATGGAGTGGAGTAATACCGCCACTTTGAATCTGACTGTACGACATACCCGCGGCAGCCGTATAGTGTTTCCGCGATGATGCTGCCCACACCTGGCCCCTTTACCGGACGGCACCGAGCGGCAAACCTCAACTCATATAGAGTGTTTGGCTTTAGCGTTATGGCTTTACTAATCCACTCTGCATCTGCTGGAGCTTCAATGCTGATGTATTTACGGCCTGCTGCTCCGCCATCGTGCATATAGGATCCCTTACCGTTTAGGTTCCAACCTGTTGGCAGCAAACTTCCCTGCTCAAAACTACCGTTGACAAGTGCGGCAGCCTGGCTGCATATGCTGTTAATAAAGCACGCCGATACACATATTAAGGCCACCAATATATGGCTGATTCTCATGCTTAACTCCTTTGACATGTAGGACACGAAAAGGTCAATGAATGACAATGCTACAAAGTAGAGTTATGCACTCAACTCCGTTTTCCTTCATCAGCAGAGATATCAGTTTTCGCAATGGTTACGGGTGTCTATTGTAAAGTACTATTTATGCGCCGGCCGCCATTAGTGCCATTTTGCGTATGGATAACAGGCTTAGCCCACATGCTTTACGAAGCGCTTGACGCTGCCCCAGATGAGCAGAGCCGATATGCTGCCTAGCGCGATAGTCTGAGGCCACAAGACCTCAAGCCCGACACCCCGCAGGAAGATACCCCGTACGATATCGAGGTAATACTTAAGCGGGATCACCGTTGTCAGCGCCCTAATGAAATTCGGCATGTTGTCGATGGGGAACATGAAGCCTGACAGCAATATACTGGGCTGCATGATAAAGAAGCTGATCATCATCGCCTGCTGCTGTGTGCGGCTGACGGTGCTGACAAACAGACCAAGCCCCAACATCGATGCCAGAAATAGTATCGTGAGTCCCAACAACAAGAGCACGCTACCGGCGATAGGCACCTGGAACCATAATGTGGAGGCTATCAACACCAGAAACACATCGATGATACCCACGCAGGCATACGGGATCATCTTGCCGATCATCAGCTCAAAGTTGGTGATGGGGGTGACGATGATCTGCTCCAAAGTGCCTATTTCGCGTTCGCGAACGATGGCCAGCGATGTCATCATCATGGTGACCACCATCAGGATCAGTGACAGCACACCAGGCACCATGAAGTTCACACTGCGCATATCGGGGTTATACCAGTTGCGCGGCTGTATGGTAAGGGGCATACTCAGCTTGGTGCCGCGGCTTCGCAGCCAGGAATCTACTCGATGCTGGCTGTATCGGCTGACAATATTCGTCACATAACTGCTGATCAACGAGGCGGTCTTGCTATCGGAGCCATCGATAATGGCTTGCACTGGGGCCGATGCGCTGCGTCCCAGCTTGAGTTGGAATCCCTTTGGTATGACAATCGCAAGCTGGCATCTGCCCGAGTCCATCAGTTGATTTACATCGTCTGCACGATCCGTATTTCTCACGATGCTGAAAGTTTCAGAGGCACCGCGGAACCGCTCCGTGAGCTGCCGACTTATCTGTGTGTGATCCTGATCCACTACCACTGTCTGCACGTTCTTAATATCAGAAGTAATGGCGTATCCGAATACGATGAGCTGCACAATCGGTGCAACGAAGATAGGCCCTAGCATCTGTTTGTCGCGCTTAAGCTGCAGCAGCTCCTTGCGAATGACACATTTGACACGCTGCCAATTAACTGCCATATTACCCCACCCTCTTTACTAAGCGCCGTCGGCAGATCTGCAGTAACACCACGCTGGTGACAGCCAATACCAGAAACTCGCGCCACAATTCGTTAAGCCCAATGCCCTTCAGCAGAATGCCCCTGGTAATAGTGAGGTAGAACCGCGCGGGTATGGCATAAGTGATGACCTGTATGGCTTTGGGCATGGCACTGATGGGGAACACAAAACCAGAAAGCAATATGGTCGGCACCATGGTGCCCGTCATGGCGATCATCATGGCGGTAAGCTGCGTCGGCGCGATGGACGATATGGTGATGCCTAGGCTGAGCGCAGCCATGAGGAATAGCAGGCTGCCAAAGGCGAACAGCAGAGCATTGCCTCGCATGGGCACGCCGAAGATCAAAGCTCCGCCGATGCTGACCAAAGTGACGTCGGCAAATGCCAGAACGATATATGGTATCAACTTGCCGATGATCAGCTCGATCGGGCGGATAGGGCTAACCGCTATCTGCTCATAGCTGCCTCGTTCGCGCTCTTTCACGATGGTCATGCTAGTCAGCAGTGCGCTGAGCAGCATCAATATCACCGCGATCAAGCCCGGCACGATATAGTGCGCGCTGTTAAGCTCGGGGTTGTACCACATACGGGTTCGCAGCTCCACGCCCGCTGGTGGGAGGGCATTGGTATGGCCGATGGCCTGCTTTATGCTGAGTTTTTGAGCATAGTCCATCAGAGCGCCGCTGGCATAGGCGGCAGCTAAGGCGCTGGTTTGGCTGTCGGAGCCATCGGTGATGAGTGAGATGACGGCGTGCTGGTTATTGAGTTGTTTCTGAAAACCACGAGGTATCCAGACCACCACGCGCGCTTTGCTTGCATCAAGCGTATGGTCGATGTCCGTCGGACTGTCTAGGTCAGACACGATATCGAAGTGCCCGCACTGCACGATGACGTCGATGATGCGCCGTGATATCGCCGAGTGATCTTGATCGCAGATCGCCGTTTTGATGTGCTTGACATCAAGGTTGATCCCATATCCATACAGAAGCAGCAGCAATATCGGCAGAACAATCGCCACTATGAGGCTGCGGTAGTCGCGAAGTATCTGTATTGTCTCGCGTTTGGCGATGGCACGCATTCGCCTGTTCATGATCGGCCACCCGAACGGTCTTCGCGTTCTATAAGCCCCACGAATACATCCTCTAGACTAGGCGTTATCCACTCCATGCTTTTAACCTGGCAGCCATTTTGTGTAAGCATCTGGTAGATTGGCTCGCCATGCTGCTGGTCAGCCACAACCACATGTAGGTCTGTGCCAAACAGCGCCGCATCAATGACCAGCTCATGCTGCTGCAAAAGCTGCAGCGCGTGGAGCACAGGCTCAACGCTGACATTAGCCAGCATGTTGCCCGCAAAGTCGGCTTTCAGTTCGCTGGGGGAACCTAGAGCCACCATCTTACCTTTATATATAAGCGCCAAGCGCCCGCAGTGTTCGGCCTCATCCATGAAGTGGGTGGTGACAAACACAGTGACCCCGCTGGAAGAAACCTCGTGGATAAGCTCCCAAAACTGACGGCGCGACACCGGATCGACCCCGCTGGTAGGTTCATCAAGGAACAGGATCTCCGGTTCATGAACGATCGCGGTACCCAGCGCGAGGCGCTGCTTCCATCCCACGCTCAGTTCGCGCGTTAGGCTCTGTTCACGTCCCTCTAGTCCGGCCATATGAAGGATCCATCGCTTACGCTCATTTAGTTTGCTTGCAGCCACGCCGTAGATACCTGCGTAGAATTCTATGTTTTCCTCTACACTAAGGTCATCGTACAGGCTGAATTTCTGCGACATATAGCCGATTCTGGTCTTAATCTGCTCACTCTGTGTGGATATATCTAGTCCAGCTACCTGTCCGCTGCCTGAGGTTGGCGGCAGTAATCCGCACAGCATGCGGATGGTGGTGCTTTTACCCGCGCCGTTTGGACCCAAGAAACCAAATATCTCCCCCTTGGATACGGTGAAACTCATCATGTCCACTGCGTGGAACGTTCCGAAGTATTTACACAAGTTGGTGACACTCACCGCGTGGTTTGCCATCATCCTGCCTCCGCTTGGTGTGCTTTGGCGATGGTGTTCACAAAGACGTCTTCCAGCCCAAATGGTATCGGTGTGACGACAGCATCCAGACCAGCGCATACCGAGCTGAGCTGCTCGATCGTCATGCTTGACGGGCACTGAACATGCAGGCGATCACCAAATAGCTGCACATCGTGTATACCAGGGTGATGCTTGAGCCGGCGCTGTGCCTCTGCTAAGTTGCTGCACGAAACTTGATAAAGCAGACCTGACATGCCCGTCTTCATCGCTTCCGGTGTGCCTATCTGAAGCAGGTGCCCGCGGTCCATCAATGCGATGCGGCTGCAGCGTTCGGCTTCGTCCATATAGGGAGTGCTCACCACGATGGTCATCCCATCGGCTACTAGTTGGTATAAAATCCGCCAAAAATCGCGTCGAGAGACGGGGTCTACACCGGTTGTTGGTTCGTCAAGAATCAGCAGTGAGGGGGTATGCATCAGTATGCAGGCGAGGGCGAGTTTCTGCTTCATACCACCAGATAAATCTCCTGCCAGTCGCTTCTTGAAAGGCGCCAGCTTGCTGAAGTCATACATCATCTGCTCTCGTGCCTTGCGTTCCGAACGAGGCACCTCGTATATCTCCGAAAAGTAGTCCAGGTTTTCCTCAACCGTAAGGTCTGCATCTAGGCTAAAACGCTGAGGCATATAGCCTATATGCGGTTTGATCTGATCTGGCTGGGTGCGGATGCTGTATCCCAGAACGCGGCCGTCACCCGACGAAGGCAGCATGATCCCAACGATCATACGCAGTGTGGTGGTCTTGCCAGCACCATCTGGACCGAGCAGCCCAAAGATCTCGCCTTTGTTAACCTCAAGACTGAGTTTGTTGACAGCCATGTTGTTACCGAAGCTTTTACTGAGGTTGTCTAGTTGGATAATCGCTTCCGAGTTCATCATTTTCGTGTTGCTGGCTGCATCGCGATGAGGGCGTCAACGGGCATTCCCGGTTTGAGCCTCTGGTTGGTATTATCGATGTTTAGCCGCAGCGCGTAGACGAGTTTCACACGTTCTTCGCTTGTCTGCACATTTTTAGGTGTAAACTCCGGTTCCTGGCTGATGCTGGCAACCTTGGCTTGGATCTGCTGGCCCGGCAGACTTTCGGTAATGATGTTTGCACCATCGCCAATTCTAAAGCGGCCCAAGCTAGTGAGGGGAGCATATACACGCACCCAGAGCTTGGTGATGTTGGCGACCCGCACAATGGAAGCGCCGGGTGTCAGCACTTCGCCGATTTCTCGATACTTTGTCGTGACCACACCATCAAAGGGTGCTGTTATGACGATCTGCTGGCTCATGTATTTCGCTTCACTGAGTGCTGCAGCCGATTGCTTCACGCCGCCCTTTGCGGCATTGAGGTCGTTTGTATCCGGTCCGTTCACCAGGAGGTCGAGAGCTGCTTGTGCTGCGGTTACCTGTGCGGCGGCGGCTTCGGAGCTGCTTCGCGCGTTCTGAAGACGCTGGAGGTTATCCAGCCGGTCATCATACATCTGCTTGGCGTTCTGTGCTAAGAGCTGCGCTCCTTGCAAGCGCGCCATGGCTTGCTCCACTTTAGCATTTGCATTTGCGATTTCTTCGGCGCGGCTGCCGGCTAGTGCTTCACGCAGCCTGGCTTCTGCAGCCGTATGGGCATCCTGCGCTGATGTGCTGGCGGTGATAGCCGTATCGCGCTGCTGTTGACTGATGGCGCCGGCTTTGAGTAGGGTATCAGCCCGCTGTGCATCTTGCTGAGCGTTCTTTGCGATGGCGGCAAGCTGTGCCTCTGATGCTTTCAACGCATCGATCTGTTCCTGACGCGGACCGGATTTCACAAGCTGCTGCTGTGCCATCGCAGAGTCGGCATCTTTTTGGGCGATACGCACATTTGTCATCGCGGTGACGTAACTCGACTTCAGCTCGTTAGCTTGTTTGTGCGCTCGGGCGATGGTCTGCTCCACATCGGCGGCACCGCTAGCTACCGCCTTGGCTCGTTCGAGGTCGGCTTGAGCCGCTTTGATGCGTTCAGCTCGGGTGCCTTGCTGCAATTCCTTCAGCTTAGCTTGGTTGGCTTCGTTAAACCCTTGAGCCTGCTCCACTCTGGCCCCAAGCTCATCCGCCTGCAGTATTGCTAACGGCTGACCAGCTTTCACGCTATCGCCTTCGTCAACAAATAGCTTCACAATGCGCCCTGATACTCTCGGTGCGACGTCAGCTTCTGTGGCTTCCACGGTTCCGCTGAGTTTCAGCGTGTTCGGATCGATCTTGCTCTGCTGCCAGGCCCCATATCCCTTTACGATCGCGGTGATGATCAGCACGAGCAGCAGCAGTCTTAGTGGGATTGGAACAGAATGTCTTTGTGGTTTTGTGTTAGCTTGATGGCTCATGGCAGCCTTCTTTCTCGAGTCTAGCGTTGTGATGATGAACTCGACGCTTGAGATAATGAGTGAGCACTCACTCATTATTGTGATATGTGCTGCCATAAAAGTCAAGGGTGGTTGTGAGGGGAATATGCCTCCATCAGTTACTGGGTTGGTGATGACTGCACGAGATAGCGGTCACCTGCAGCATAATGCCGCCCATCGAGTATAGCTGGTCACTTGCATACATAACCCTTCTCGATGTATATTATGAGTGAGTGCTCACTCATAATATGGGTGTTCTTTCGCAAGCAAGGGGTACAAATTGACGACGCCAAAACGAGCCGATCGCAGCGAGCAGATACTACAAGCGGCGATTGATGTGTTTTCCGAACAAGGATTCGAACGAGCAACCACACGGGCGATTGCCAAACGCGCAGGGGTTGCCGAGGGCACAATCTTCAATTACTTCCCCACAAAACGCGATATCCTCATCAGCATTCTCAAGCAGCGGGTTCTAGATACCATCCCCCCATTGGACACAAACGGCAATGCTGTGGATGTCATGGAGATGCTTCTGGCTAATCGGCTTCGTATGTGGAAAGAGCACGCGGGCATCATGAACGTGATGGTGTTTGAAGCAGTGTTCGATGAGCAGTTTAGAAAGCTCTTTCATGACAATGTCTTTAAAGTGGGCATCAGCCGCGTAGAGGGCTACATTCAGGCGATGCAGAAGGGCGGGCTTTTGGCCGATGCTGACTGCAAGATGATCAGTCGGATGATGCTGGGCATCGTGCTAGGATTTGGACTGATGAATATCGTGGCTGGTGAGGCCGGCGAACCGGAAGAGCTGGCACACAAACTGACCGAGCTGGTATACAACGGACTCAAGCATCGTTCCGAGGAACCAACACCCGCGTAAAACCGGAGCCGTTTGATCACAGGCTGCCAGCTCACGATGCCGCGGGTTTAGTCACCCACACGACTACGTTCCGGGAGCTGGCGCTCCGGGAACTGCGTGCTGTGCGGGTTCCTGCACCGCGCGGCTTGTAAGTAACTACTATACGGCTATGATGCCACCTATTGGGTATAGAATGCCTATCGGAGCTGCTTATGCACTTCTCCGCTGAAATTGTGCTTGAAAGCATCGGAAATTATGCGGTCATA
>CAZFLA010000050.1:20709-22797 GCA_964519405.1 uncultured bacterium | reverse complement strand
CCATGAATGCTGCACAGCGTGCTCAATTGCGCGAACGCACCCGCCACAGCACAAACTTGTGGATCTACGCCCCTGGCTATGTGAAGCACGATAGGCTCACTGCTGATGGGATTGCAGAACTGACAGGGATCCATGTGCAGCAGATGGCAGAGCAAGGCGGCCAAGTGGTTATGGCGAATGGGCAGGAGTTCGACTGGAGCGGACAGCCAGTTGCACCAGGCTTTTCCATTATCGACCGATCGGCGGAAACACTGGGATACTATGCCGACCGCAAAACACCGGCGATCGCCGCCAAACGAGGTGGCAAGAGGGGCGATATTCTCTGCTGTCCATTACTGCTGCCTTCTAACATCATGGCGGGATGGGCGAAGCAAGCGGGTGTACACCTCTATGCCAAACCCGGCGATGTAGTTGCTGCAGGAAAGGGATATGTGTGCTTAACAGCCCGTTCTGATGGCGAAAAAGAGTTGACGCTGCCTAAAGCATATGCACTGCAGGATGTGGTCTCCGGCGACGTGCTGCCTAAAACGAAGCTGCATAAACTGACCATGCATAAGGGTGAATCCCACCTCTGGAAACTGCTGTAGACCCAACAAAAACAGGGCGGCCTTTCAGCCGCCCTGTATAAAACTTTGTTTCGGATAATAAGCCGTTACTGCACGAATTTGTCGAGTATCTTGTCCACCTTCACACCTGCTACGTAACTCACTGCGGTGATTCCAAGCAGTGGCTGCGATGGGATGTCGTTGAACTCAAATTGAACCTTGTCGGGTGTCTGCAGTTTTCTAATCCCCACTTTTACCGACTGTGAGTAAATCATATTTGGCGGGAATGTGCTGTCATTTAAAGCTCTGATCATGCATTTAAATGATGCCCCATTCGGCGCAGCATCCTTAAGGTTGAGCGTCACACTTACTTTGTTGCCGTTCCTGAGTATGCTCACGCTTTTAAAGTCAGCACCCGGTTGAAGCATAGGCATTAAGTCTTCGTCGGTAGGTTCCTTTAACGTAATTGGCTTTTTAGCCGATACATAAATAGGAAGCTGAGCAAACTGCTCGTTGGTTCGCACAAAACTGCGTAAAAATCGATCGCATAACTGAAGCTGGGATTTATACTCGTTAAGAGCGTGTGATTTCCCTTCCACTTCCTGCGTTGTTAGCGGAAGACGGAACCACCGCATGCCGCTATCCATCAGCGAAGAAGGCGGCGCACTATATCGACCAGGATGATACCCCTGTGGGTATGGCCAGTCGCCAAAGTGCACGATATAACCATAAAACTGGCAAGTTCGCGCAAACGGCACATTTTCTTTATGCATCCGCGCAAGTGCCGCCGTGACAAACAGAGTAGTTGCCCCATGATCGGTATGATCATCTCCAGGCATTACCACAAACACTTTTGTCGGCTTATACTCGTCAAGCATGTTGTCTACATCGTGCAGAAGGTTCTGACCGCAGTATGTTAATCCTAGGCTTGGGGCATTTTCATATGGGTTGATCATTGTTTTGGTAAACAGCGAGTTATATGCACTGCCAGGCGACCAGTTGCTTTCCCATATGTGCATCATCCCTTTGTCAGGATAGCCCAAAAAGGTGAGATGATCTTCAGTTAACCCAAGCTGCTTTGCAGCTGCTTTGGACTCTTCCTGACGGTGCCGTCCGAACCGAAGCGATAGCTGCGGTGTGATACGCACCGTTTTATACATCACTTGCATTTCGGCCCTAAAGGCATCACCGTTCGTCATGAAAACCACATGAACGCGTGCACCTGCTCGCTTTGCCTTTTGTATAAGCCCGCCGCAAGCTAGGGTTTCGTCGTCTGGATGCGGAGAAAAGACGAGAACACGGTCGGAAGAGGTGATATTTGGTAAAACCGGAAGCTGGTTTACTTCCTGCTCACTCACTAAAGCTGCTCGGCGATAATATGATGACCCCTTATGTACTATTGTGAAACAAGCTATGAAAATGAACAGCGTCAAACTGACCCTGTATATGATATGTCGCTTTTTCAAGCCTTGTTTCACCTCCTTCGTGGGGGATTTCAGACTCAACTCAGTACGATAAGGAATGCATTTTATTATACGGTATA
>CAZFLA010000050.1:0-20699 GCA_964519405.1 uncultured bacterium | reverse complement strand
ATGAGTCTGCCTGTGCATTGTGTCAATTATTACATTTTATTATACGGTATATTAGTCGCGAATTGTTACGAGTATCAATTCTATTTGCAGGACATTGCTGCCTGAAGTAATTTTCTATAGGATACGAACATAATGTGTTTTGGATTGCCTTTGCCAAGCACTAGCCCCTGCAAATATCCTTTTGAGTTGAATATCCAACATCGGCTTGTTGTTTTTACAAGATCAAGGCGGAAAGGTGATATGCTCGAGACGGTGGCTGGGGTGACATACGGCGTGGGGCTGGCATCATAATTGTATTCGGCTGCAAACACCTTATCGCCCGCCTTTATCTCTGAAGCTGCCGTCTGCTGCATCGGAACGATGCCGCTTGGTGCAGACACCGGCAGCCATATATCACTGTCGAGTTCAGGGACATGCTTCATGAACCTCATAACCACAGCCTGTCTATTCAGCCTTACCATTCTGCCTGTTGATTTGTCGCTATTGGTAATACTGCTTGTATTGCATAAAGATAAGCCGTCCGAGCGGATGACAACACCACGCAGGCTTGTTGTGGCATCGGAAGGAGTAACTACTAGTGGCGGCACAGACTGTATCATCGATTGGTAAAGTCGGCTTAACGGAGCTTGTGGTTCGCGAGCATTGACGAGTTGTACTGAAGCCGCTGCCTCCAGAAAAGCCATCAACGGCTTCACATCTGCGTTGATCACCATACTGTGTGATGGATTAGCAGCACCAAAACCCACAAAAGAGCCGTCGGACGGGCGAAAGATCAACCGTTCGCTGGCACTCATCGGCCAATCAGCACTTCCGTCAATGGTGATGTTTTCACACGACGGCGAGCTCACCGGATGAGTATCCTCGAATGTATCAGCGTCGGATGCATTCCCGCGCGCTTCATACAGCAGATAATGCTGAGCAAGCTGAGGAGCAGCCATCTGGCTCATACTGATATATATCTGAGGGCCTATATCATCCACTGGTTTCAACACCACGCTGTTGCATATGCTGGATACAGCCGTTATTTTATAGGTATATATGTTGCCATCTGCAGCATCAACTTGGTAGGTGGATTCGCGGATGCGCTTCGCAACACGCATCGCCTCTTCCGATTTGTAATCAAAGCTGTCGGGCTCAGATACATTAGCCATTTCGCCCATAAAACTACTGTAACGACCTATTGCTGTTCCATCAGCGGAAATGATCACGACTTTTTCGGTTGGCTGAGGTTGGTTAGAAGTCATCACGTTATCAAGCATGACAGTGTTGCGGCGGATGGGACGAATGCTGTTTTCACAGAACCATTCTATGCGTTGGGTTACGTTCATTCCTTCAGGCGGCGTCTCTGGTGATTTGGCTGCGCTGCATCCAAGCATTACCATCAGCAGTATTAGCAGCGGAATGGCCTTGACTGGCATTTTCGTACCCCGGCGGTCAATGTGATAGTGTAAAGCCTCTGAAGTCACACCCTCTTTTTGCGATAGTTCGTCGTGGGTTTTGGCTGGGGGCAGTTCATCACTGCCCCCCGAACCGTCATTATTGTACCTTGATCTCCACGTTTCCTGTGAGGCCTTTTAGGTCAATCACCAAACCTTCGGAGCTTTTGCTGATTTTGCTCCACCGCTGGCCATTCACGATCACCGACTTCACCTCGCGTACAGGGATGAACACATCGATGTTCGTGGCGGCAGACACACCACTTGGAATACTCACAGACACATCCGCCGAGAACGGGTTCTGATGCGGGCGGATCTCGTAGCTGACATTGCCAAACCGAGAAGGCATATTGCCGACAGTTATCGGCTTGTCACCCTTATACCACGCAGCAGGAGCATATGG
Organism: uncultured bacterium; assembly: GCA_964519405.1. GTDB lineage: Bacteria > Armatimonadota > HRBIN16 > HRBIN16 > HRBIN16. Next base: position 18,860 of record CAZFLA010000050.1, on the reverse strand, counting down.
GGCAATGCACAGGGTATCATCGAAGTCGGTTAACAGCATCAGCCGGCTTTGATGCAGGAAACCACCAGTCTCGTGCGTTTTGTTGAACGCTCCAAAGAAGAAATGCTCCCAAACAGACAAGTCCTCTTTGTTCAGCAGCGCTGCGATGTTGTTGAAGTAGGTGCGGATAAACGCAGCTCGAAGGTTTTCCATGGCGTAGATCTCAGCATGTCGTGAGTAGTATGGCTGAACCTTGCTGAATCCGCCGCGGTTGAACCAGTCTTTCTCGTTGGACTCGCTGTCGTACCTGTTCCACCCGCTCTTTAGGAAGTATGTGTCTTCCATGTGCTTCAACATGGGCATCACGGCTGGGTCAGACGGTGCCATCACGCCAAATGGAACCAAGTGATGCATACCAAGCTCGATGTCATAGCACCAGCTGCGGCCGGCATCAAAACTCGGATACATCTCAACAACTGGACCAGGGCAGTAGGCCTGAGTGGGATACATCGGCACCCATTCCCCGCTGGCTAAGCGCACCAGCGGCGCTTGCTGCCGGATGTTGTTGAATGCACGCAGGATACACTCGCGCATATCGTCTGCTTCGGCGTTAAACTTCGCGGCTTCAGGAGCGTTGATGGAAGCTAAAGCCTGCGCACCATTTTTCAAGCCAGCATAATAATAGCCATTCATGTAGAAGTAATAGGCATAAACATCCCAGTCGGCCATCACGCCTGGAGGCATCAGACCCCACTCATCAGCCTTTGTACCATCAGGATAGGTGTGCATGGTTTTATGCCGCTGATCGATAATCCACTGACAAGTTCTGCTGATGGTCTCCGCGTTGCTCTTCACCCAGTCTGCAGAGTTGAACATCGAAGCATACTCACCGAGGCACCACAGATGCCATCCTGTGCCCATTAGGGTGTAACCGGTTGTGAGGTATCCCTTGGCATTCACTTGGTTCTCAAAGAACTGCAAACCGCGTTGTGCGAAATCACCCTCGCCCATCACCATCATGCCGCGAATGACCGAATGAGCTTCGCTCTCCAACGGACCGTAGTAAGTGGAGGCGATCCATGGAGATATCTGCTGGCCTTCGGCTTGGTTTCTGGCGGCTATCCAGCAATGGATGCGGTTAGCTTTGATCATGTTCTGCAGCATGGTATCCGGTAATGAAACTGTAACTGCACCCTTTTCCACGGAGCCCCAGTATTTCCGAAGCTCGTCTGCAGGTTTGGTAGTGGATATATACTCTTTGACCTGCTGTGTGTTCATTGGCTGACTAGGTACCACCAGCCATACCGTGCTCTTCTGAGCAGGATTTAACTGCGCAGTCGCTGTGTAGACATCACCAGACGACGCGTTCTGCCACGCAGAATCCGACCAGATATACCCGGTATAACCATTAGGCAGGCTGATTTTGCTCAGCTCGCCGTCTGCACTGATCGCAGATGCTGATCCGCCGGCTTTTGCGCTCAGCTTAACAGATGCTTGCCCTGCCGATTTGCCGGCATTGGTCACTGTAATCTGCGACACATACACCACGCCATCGCGATACCATCGCGGAGCACCCAATGGGGCTTGCCCGTATGGCAGCACGCAGCTGCTTTGCGTGTATTGGATGCTGCCCTCTTTGTGCATTATCTGCGGAGATGGAAGGTAACCATCTAGCATCGTGCGCGACACAAACACCGCAGGCTTTACGCCGAGTTGAGGAGTAATCACCCATTGATACTTTGATCCAATGTTGCCTTGAACCATGCTCAACATCGACGGACTCCAGTCGAGGCTGACTTCACCGCTGCGCTCAAGCAGAACCTTGTGTTGTCCAGCTGCTAACGATAGAAGAGTGGGACCGGTATCTTCTTCGGGCCAGCTAAGGTGTTTAATCGCTTGCTGAAGCGTCTGCTCCGGCATAGTTTCAATTTTGTCTAAAATACTCTTGCCAGTTTTCAGCTTGTATTTCGACAGCGGTGCTAGCCCCGCTTCTAGCTTGAGGCTAGGTGCCGAAATACGCTTATAATCAATAAGATCATTAATGCGAATACCGCAGCCGCCATTGGCCCACTTCAATACGAGCCGAGAGCAGTCTTGCGGAGAGTATGCACTCAATGCAGACAACAGGCTGAGCTTCAGCGGCTTTGCTGTATCCCACACCACTTCGGTAGTGGCTGGTTTGTCAGCTATATAGCAGTTATACAACTGCACCGTAACAGCTTTACCAATTCCACTTTTGAGCTCGATATTCACGGCATTAAACTGGGTGCGCGTATAAACAGCAGGACGTCCGACTTTAACAGCAGACTTCAGCCCGCTGATCAGCCAGCGAACCTTCAACACGCCGCCCACGATGTTTTTGTTGCCGAGTGAAGCCGGTGTCAAAATCACGCGATCACCGCTAACCGACACTTCACCGTCCATGGGCACCCATGTGCCCTGCCAGCGCGATCCGCCGTTATTGTATTTTGGCTCCCAAACCCACTGCTGGACGGTCACTTGTTCGGGTTTGATTCCGCAGCCAGACGGCAGCGGCAGTTCCACTTGGCTGACACGACGACGCTCTAGCCATTCCAGCCCTACACAGCCTAGACCATTAATGGGGTTAACCTCTACGAGGCCATTATTGTCGGCCTTGACGGGTGTACCTAAGAACAACTCAGATTCTGGGAACTCCTCAGTTCGGGCATTGGGGCACCCCTCAGTGCGGTGACCATCCCACTCCATCAACTGAGCAAATCGCCCGATCTCGCTTTGTGGTTGCTGCGCCTTGCGAACGCCGTTTGGATCTACCACTAACCGGGCATCACAGAGATCAAATGCGTCGCACATCACGCCATCGCTAGCGTCATCAACCACGAGTTCCAGCATCTGGACGCCCTTTACGTTGATCTCAATTGGTTTTGGCTTATCACCATTGCGCAGCAAGCCGCTTTTATATACCTTCTTGCCGTCGGCAAGAACCGTAAAATGCACTGTTCCTGCATTCTGCGGCTGCTTGTGAATGCCGATCTGTGCAGAAAACGTCTGGTATTGTCCGTCTAGCTCCAATAGTGTCTGTCCAGAGGCATGCAGCCCCAATCCGCGCTTAAACGGTACAGAACCTATCTGAAGCGGTTGACCAACACCGGATGTATCGTGTGCGGCCACGTTCACGCCAAGAACACCCCATCCTTGAGCGTGCTGCACGATTAGCGACAGGTGATCATCAAGGTAGTGCACCTGCGGTGCATCTGCCGATACATGCAACCCTATAGTCATTAACAGAAGGGTCATTAAGAATGTTAGCCTAGAAAACATGCGCTCCTCCGGAATGTTATTTAGCTTATATGGCCTTAGTTTACACGTGGTTTGAAGCAAGTTAAATAGAATTTATGGCATTATGTTTGTATTTCTGTGCAATTTACAAAAAAATACCGAGTATATAGTAATATTACGCTGCTGCACCGCGTTGAATACGCGGCAAACATGTTAGTTATTCGTTAATTTTAGATGGACTGCATTCCAGAATGTTTATGAGGTAAAAGTTGGAATACGCGACATTAACTATCGATATGATCTGCCGTGATTTGTTTTCGCATTTCATCCGCCAGCAAAAAGTAACACAGTGTTGGCGTAAATGCGGTGAAACCTGGCTTGTTAAAGATGTTGTTTTCACCGACGATTGGGATGAGGATGACTACGCCAACCTCATTATATGCCTCAAGAACACGGTGGCGACAGGTGGTGTGGTGTTTGGCGTTTTTGCGAACAGCGTTTTGAAGGCATTTGCATCGGTTGAGCCGGATTTGTTTGGTAAACACGGCGAATACATGGATTTATCGAGTATTCATGTTTCTCAAGACATACGCGGAAACGGCATCGGTAAAGAGCTGTTCCGCCTCACAAAAGAGTGGGCGAAGGGGAATGGTGCGCAGAAACTGTATATCTCCTCACACTCGTCGGTGGAGACTCAGGCTTTCTACCGAGCGATGGGCTGTGTGGAGGCACTGGAATACGACCTAAAGCACTCTAGTGCTGAACCATACGACTGCCAACTGGAGTGTGTGTTGGAGTAACTCCACAGCGTCAATCCTGCATAGCACTGATACAGGCAGGAATGAGGGCATGTTTGTATTTCTGTGCAAACAGCTTGTCATGGCAGCATGAACGGCATTTATCCGCTCATGCTGCCATACTCACTAACAGCGGCTACTGTTTTTCCTCGTAATAGATAACCAAGCTGTTTTCACCCATGTGTGTCACGCCCATGAGGTCTACCCAGCGGGTGAGATAACCACGGTTACGGGGATATAGGTAGTCTTGCACATTCACGGCTTGACCATTTATCCATACCAATACTTTGGCCACAGCAGGATTTGCTAGAGTAGGCAGTACCAGTATCGGATGATCATAAAATCCTGGCTCACAGCCGTATGCGTTGATAAACGGCAGGTTTATGGTGCTGGCACACCACCAACTGCTGCTTGTGCCCAACTTCGCCGGTGATACCAATATCGGTGAAGCAACCGGACTTTGCTTCGCCTCTTTGCTGGCAGCTATCCTGCGGGTAGTCAGCGTGAATTCAGTAGGCTGCATCTCACCAAAGGCGTTATCTACATACGCACCGCCAAAATGGGCTAACGCGCCAGTTTGTTTACCATCTTCTGCTGCTAACGGCGTTTGGACGCAGTTCTTAGTCGGCAGCGCAGACTGCCAGTTCTGCTGTATGCCTTCATCAAGTTTTCCGGGCATCACATACCATTGACGGATCTCCGTGGTTGGCGTCTGCCGACGGAACGTCAGCTCGAACTGTGCGGTTTCGGCATCCGATTTTGTCAGCTTCGCCTTGGTCGCCTCATAAGGCCAATGCCGACGGTCCATTTCTGGCATGTCTGTGCGTATCTCCAGCCCCTTTACTTCCGCAGAGCCTTTGGGTAAGACAACCATCGCATTTTCAGTGGTGCCCTGGAAGCCCGTTGTTTTAACTAGATAGCCGTCAGCATTCTTTGATACGCTGCCGTTTAATCCATATAGTCGGGGTTTGTCTACTCGTTTGGGCGAGGGCTTCACCTCCAGCACAATCACCTCTTGAGCAGCTGCCGTCATCTTCACCGTTTGCCCTATTTTCACATATGGGCCAAACTCCGTCATCCGCAGCCGTTCGGTGGGATACAGTTCCGCAAGCTCACAGCTTGAGTCGCCAGTAAATCCAAGACGTTGATCCAACGGGATCTCTACCTCTTTGCTCCAGTAGTTTGGGTTCACAATGAAGATGAAGCCGCGGTCGTTCTGGGCATGGCTGTATATCTCCACACCGCCTGGCTGCGGATCATCACCCAGATGGTAGGTCTTTGTCCAAAGGCTGTAGTTCTTTTTCAGGAACTTCGTCCACTTTGTGTAGAACGCCTGCACTTTCGCTTGGTTTGTTGGGCTTAACTCCTCATACCATGGCCGCACTTCCGCTAGGCAAATGTTTGGCGTGACTGCAATTGTAGACAGCGCACCATATTCGTAATTCTTGCGGATGTCAGGCACAACTGAGTTCTGGCTGAAGAAATACTGGCAGTTCGTGTAATATCGATACGGCAAAAATCGCGAGTAATGCAGGTTGACCATCTGCTCACGACGCGCATCATCCAGCAGACGGGTCATGTTCAGTCCCTGCCACGGCGATGCGATAAACGGATCGGTGAGGTAAAGGCACGGCGTATACCACGCCAGTTTAGGCAGCAGCTCCGACCAGCAGCCGGAGTTTGGCCAGATCATCATATTGGGTGAGGTGGCATTCACCGCTTCCGCAAAATCCATCAGGCCTTTCACCTGCGAATAGATACTGTCCTCACCCACAGGATGGCCGTGCGCGGTGGACTGACATGGCCCAATGCTCAGAAAATCCAACGCGTGCATGTCAAACCCATAGCGCTTGCAGTTGTTGACCACCGTGCTGGTATACCACTTTTGAAACTTATCGTAGCCGAAACACGGTGCCAAATCGGTGCCTTGCAGCGAGTTGTTATATTGGTTGTAGTGCTGGCAGAATACCGATGTCGTGCCCGAATAGTCACCGATGTGCACACCGCGTTTCTTTGCGTATGCCACCATGCCCTCCACAACCTCCGGCTTGGGGTCTGAGGGCACCCAATCGAACACACCAGGGAATATCTGGTAATACTCGATTCCGAGTTTGGGCAGTAAATCTATCTCCCGCCGCATGATGTCCTGGTGAACCGACAATGTGGGATGATCCTTCATGGTGTAAAAGACCGCCCCATTTTGTATCTGCGTGTATCGGTTGACGATACACGCGCTGGTAAACATGGGCTTGTCAAAACGCGGCTTCACACGGGATTGAACATAGCGATCCATCGCTTCCACTTCACCCTCGTAGTAACCGTAACGCTGCTTACCGGTAACTTCAGTGGCACCTAATGTCAACGAATGGCTGGTATATGTTTCATCGGCCTTCAAAGTAATATAGGGTGGATAGGTGATGTTATACTGCCCACCTTCATGACGCACTTTGGAGTATGGAAAATCCAGCGAAGCAAACAGACCCACGTTCTGATGTCTGCAGAACACGGCGATGTCCAACAAGCTCGTGCTGGCCGTTATCGGCTGAAGCTGCTCGGGTATCTGCTGCATGGTGACTCTTCGTACAGTCAACTGACTAGTTGGCTCGATGCTGAGCTGCTTCGTGATGAAGCCTGGAGCTGACAGCTTGTATTTGGTCATCCATCGAAACAGCTTGTTCTGCCCAACGAAAACCGCCTCTTTTGCCCGGCTCTCGGTTGGTTTTGCTAACGCGGCTTCCGCACTGGCGGAGTTTAGCAGCCCCTTATCTGTGTCCACCATCCAGCTAAACGCCGCGGGAGCATCGAGTTTTGTGTTATGGGTGGTTAGTTGTGTCTCTATCAGACCTTTGTTTCCATAATCAAGCGTGACAGATAATAGGTCATCACCCACCGTAATGGTGCCGCACTGAGCCGTTCCGCTCAGTATAAGCCCAGGCAGCAACGACAAAATAATGCTTGTATGATTAAGCTTCATAATTCCTCCCAGCGGTTGGTATACCATTAGTATATGTACTGACCGCAAAATGAACGCATATAAGCTCAATTTACTCGCCAGTTACGGTAAGATGAATGGTTAATATGGCACATTGTTTACCGATACGTGCAAACTGCGAATAACCGATAAGCAGCCCATATTAAGCATTCCAGCAAACATTAATCGCTTCGTGGTATCTTGTTATCGAAGCGAGAGTTTATCAAATAGTGCAGGGAAACCGCAAAATGGCTCAAACAATTAATGGCCATACATGGCAGAGGCATCCCGAACTGCAGCCAAGCCTGTTGTGCGCCGTTCGTACCGAAACAGACTTTGACGGCGGATCCACCGCTTGTCACAGCGCAGTCTGGGTGCTGGACTACAGTTGGGGCTCCTGCGGTGAATACCGCGTACCGACCAGCACGGCGCCATGGCGAAAGCGTAAACCGATGGAAGCACACCTCTACCCGCCAAACTGCAGTTATTGGGAAAGACTGCGCCCAAGCCGACAGCGATGTGCCTTTATCTTGTTCGATTGGGCTACTCCTACCCCAGCGATTGCAGAAGTCCAACGCAACGGATATGGCATTATCCAAGACACCGAAGGGCTGCTCGGGCAGTGTATTCGGTCTGCGTCGGTCATCGGGCAGAACCTCGGCGAAAGCGGGTTCTGGCAAGCTCAAGCAGAGCTCTGCCGCGTGATCGCCCTACTGGAATGCGTCACATGGAATGGCAACTTGGGTTGGCTGCAAACCAACACATCAACGGAACACAATAGTTGGGAGAACAGCGTAAAGCAGCTCATCGCTAACTACACCAACCAAACACTCTGCCTAGACCAACTCGCCGCGGAACTTGGCGTTAGCCGGAGCACGCTCTCGCATCGCTACCGATCGGCTACAGGCGAAAGCCCGCTGCAGAGTCACGCCCAATTTCGGTTGATCGAGGCCCGCAAACGGCTGTTAGCGGGGCAGTCGGTCACAGAAGTCGCCTCGGAGTTAGGTTTTGGCGATATCTACCATTTCTCCCGCTTCTTTAAGCGCTGGCAGGGGGTATCGCCCCGCGAATACGCTCGCTCGTTTTTCCATGCCGAAAACTACTGTGCTGAAAATGACGAAATAGCAATCAGTTAGTAAGCCGCTATACGTTCGATACGATAAATCCACCCTGTCAAACAGTGTTATGGCTGACCAGAGTTGAATCATATCTAAGAAGCACCACATTTCTTGGAGGATATCAATTCATGGGAAACCTACTCGATGTACGCATCGGTACTTTGGTTAATGCCAGTTCTGGAATTAAGCAATATATAGACAAGATAAAGGGCTATGGATTCGAAAGCTACAGTATCACGTTTGGTGACAGCGTAGACGAATCGAAGATCGACGTAAACGCCGCTGAGGCTGTAGAAGCATCCTGCTCCACAGGCGCTGTCATCAGCAGCGTGAGTTGTTTTGGCAACCCACTGGCTTATGATGAAGCTGCTGAGAAAACACGACAGGGACTTGTCACCCTTATCAAGAACGCCAGCAAGTTTGGCTGCAATATCGTCACAGGCTTTTCCGGACGCGTTCCAAACTGCCCCATACCCGACAGCTACCCACGGTTCCTTGAGGTCTTTAAGCCCTTGGTTAAACTGGCTGAAGACAACGGCGTAAAGATCGCCTTCGAAAACTGCGATATGGGCGGACGATGGGAAAGCGGCAGCTGGAACATCGCACAGACGCCGGTTGTTTGGGACTGGATGTTTAACGAAATCCCGTCAGACAGCCTTGGACTGCAGTGGGAGCCATGTCACCAGATGGTGAAATTAATTGACCCCATTCCCCAGCTTCGCAAGTATGTTAAGAAAGTCTACAACGTTCATGGCAAAGACGCGACGATCATGTGGGATGTCGTTCGTGAGCATGGCGTATACGGAAGCCACTGCTTTGCTTACCACCGAACACCTGGATTCGGTGACACCAACTGGGCCGATGTCATTACCATTCTCCGCCTGAATGGCTATGTGGGAAGCATCGACATTGAAGGCTGGCATGATCCTGTATACAACCGCGAGCTTGAGATGACATCTCAGGTTTATGGATTGAACTACCTGAAAGGCTGCCGAGGCGGAGCTGAGCAACTGCCAAACCCATAGACAATCTGAAGATCTACGCGAAACCAATGGCGCAGAGACAGCGCCATTGGTTTGCTTACCCGTCAGTTAGCTATTCCAACAAGTTTTGGGTGTAGCGAATAGATTGGTAGTTACATACGAAAATCGGACGTTTTGCATGCTTATACCGTTTGGCCACAATTCCCCTATGCCCACCAGTACGGGCTGACATCACCCGCCATTTGCTGCGGCATACACCATCCTACAGTAACACTATCGTGCTTATCTGCAGTAGTATATACGTGGAACTCGGTTTTCGACCTCCCCATATTCATCATCGCCCTGGCAGGTTTTGCATAACACATATGTCGTCGCATAAGCATTATTTCAATACGTTTGCAGCTTGTTTTACAGCGCTATTATCTGTATCGTGTTATGCGGCCGATCAGCAGGTGATGCCGCAGACCACCTCAGTGCCCAAAAAGCCGCTTGAGCTGATACATGCCCTGCCTACTAACCAGCGGCTCGTTAACTATATGAGCAACACCGCCATACCGATCAGCCGTGTGCTAGCGCAGATGAAAAGTAAAAAAGTTAAGCCGAATCAGACCAAACGGATATTCCTGACCATCGATGATGGCCCCTCACAAGTCACCCCGAAGGTGTTGGATGTTCTGAAAAAATACAAGGTGAAGGCCACATTCTTCATCATCGGCTCGCAGGTAAAGGGCAACGAGGGCAAAATCCGCAGAATCTGGAGCGAAGGGCACGCCATCGGCAACCATAGCTACCACCATATTTACCATGGATCACCGATGCGATATACGCAGGAGTTTATGAAAACAGATGAGCTGCTGGCAAGGGCACTTAAAAAGCAGGCTCCGTTCTTCCGAACAGGTGTGGTGCGCATACCGGGTGGCTCCATGGGCAAGTCAACACTTGTGAAGGCGTTTGATAAAGGCACCTACATGGCCATCAACTGGAACGTGGCCAGCGCAGATTCCGCCGCCCGATGTTTACCCGCTAAAGATATCATCAGCAACGTCGATCAATGGGCTAACAAGAAGCCCTGTATTGTTGTGTTGGACCACGATTCCGCCACAAAGTGCAGTCTTCCAGAGGCACTAGATATCATCATTCCGTATTACAAAAGCAAGGGATACACATTCAACACGATTTGTGCAGATCAATCGTGGCGCAAAGTGGCCGCCGCGGGGTTGATACCGAGCGAAAGAGGCACAACACGTCTCGCAAAGCCGCTAAGCCTGCCTAAAGGGCAATCGCCTCTGCCCAATCGGCATACGGATGCGTCATTGCGCAGCACATCGCAGATTCATCTAGCAAAGCCCTAGTATCAGGCATATCATTCGGGGATAATATGTGCAAGCGAACCTAAAAAGGAGCCGTGCATGACGCCATCGGAGATACGCAGCAACTATATCAAAGCCGTTCGGTTTGATAGGCCCGACTTCATCCCTATGCAGTTTCACATTAATGGAGCCTGCTGGAATCACTATCCCATCGAAGAACTGAAGCAATTGATATACACGCACCCCTTTCTGTTTCCTAAACCTGAAAACTGGTGTCCGCCTGAGGGCTACCGGCCCATCCCCGTGCCGAAACAGCCGATCAGCTTCGTGGATGACTGGGGTTGTGTTTGGCAGACTCCAGAGCAAGGCATAACCGGAGTGGTTACCGGTCACCCACTGGACGACTGGGGCAAGCTGGATTCCTATGTACCGCCTGATCCTTCACGCTGCATGGGGATTGGCCCCATAGACTGGCAACAAGTGCAGCAAAGCATATCGGGCACGAAACAACAGGGTGGGCTGGTTGGCGCGGGGCTCCGACATGGCCATACTTTTCTGCAGTTGTGCGACATCCGCGGATATCAAAACTTGATATGCGATATGGCGGATGATGAACCTAAGCTGTATCAGCTCATTGAAATGGTGGAGCAATTTAACATGGAGATCGTGCGCCGATATGTGGGCTTCGGTCTAGATTTCATGGGATATGCTGAAGATCTCGGCATGCAGGTAGGGCCAATGCTTTCTCCCAAGCAGTTTCGCAAGTATATCAAACCCAGCTACCAGCGGTTGATGCATCCTGCCAAACAGGCAGGCTGTATCGTGCATATGCACTCTGATGGCGATATCCGCAGCCTATACGAAGACATCGTAGACGGCGGTGTTGATGTGATGAACCTGCAGGATTTAGTCAATGGCATAGACTGGATCAAAGACACCGTCAAAGGCAAAAGCTGCATTGAACTGGATATAGATCGGCAGAAAGTCACACGCTTCGGCACCCCAGCAGAGATTGACGCACTCATACAGCACGAAGTGGCGGAACTGGGATCCAAAGAGGGCGGGTTAATGATGATATTCGGGTTATACCATGGAACCCCGATTGAGAACGCCAAAGCGTTGATGGACGCCATGGAGCGCTATGCTTTCTTCTATGCCTAAGGAAAATAAAGCAAAATAGCTAAGATGCCATGGGTTTTCCTCAACTGCAGTAAATACAGTTAGGTGGGCTCATGATTAGTTGCATCTAGACGCCGGCCGTCTGAAAAGCCGTGTGGGTGACTTAACTCGCGGCCAAAGGGCTTGACCTTTTAACTTCTGGCGGGGTTCTTGATGCAGCCTATTGGCGTATATTCGCGTTCATCCGCGGTTTGCTTTTCCTTGGGATGCTAACGCAGATAGACACATATGAACGCTAATGAACGCGGATAGATACCGATGAATACTGGTGTGGGCAGATGATGGCGGCCATTACGTATGTTTGTTGTTGGCTATGTACTTCATGCAGCCTATTGGCGTATATTCGCGTTCATCCGCGGTTTGCTTTTCCGGGAATGCTAACGCAGATAGACACATATGAACGCTAATGAACGCAGATAAATACCGATGAATATTCGTGTGCGCAGATGATGGCGGCCGTTAAGTATGTTTGCTGTTGGTTATGTGTTATATGGAGCCTATTAGCGTATATTTGCGTTCATCCGCGGTTTACTTTTACGGGGAAGACTAACGCAGATAGAAACAAATGAACGCTAATGAACGCGGATAGATACCGATGAATACTGGTGTGGGCAGATGATGGCGGCCATTGAGTAGGTTTACTGTTGGTTAAGTGCTTCATACAGCCTATTTTGCATTTGACACTACAGGTCATAGAGCTCCAATCACTATTCGGCGAGGGTAACGAACGCGTTGCCCTCGCCTTTCTACGTCCTACTTAAGCGGCTCACTGGTTGAACCGTCAGCATACCGCATGTAGGTGGTGATTTTGCCTGGTGTCTGTTCGCTCAGCACAAATACCCGCGCGCCGCGCGAAGTAAACCGCCTTGGGTCGGTGTCAGGCATGTTATATCCCTGGTATGTGCACGAGGAATCAAAGCCCAACATCACGCCCATCCATTTGCCAGCGTAGCTGTTCATGTGGTTATGTCCGCAGAACACACCCTTCACATCCTTGCGGTCTTGAATGGCAGCGAACATCGCACTGTTCACGCTACTGGTGTAATCTTCCTCGTATTTGTAGCCAGTAGTATCTGTGTATGCTGCCAAACTGCGAAACTCCCTGAGTGGGATATGGAAGCACATCATCGATGGGATTTTCTCTTTGTATTTTTTCTCTAGCTTCAGCGAGGTGTTGTAATACCACTTTACTTGATCTGTGTGGATCCAGTCATACTCCCAAAATCCGTCGTTCTTGCCGGTATCGCGGATACTTTTCGCGAAATTGCGTACAACCTCGGGAGCATACATTCCCGAATCCAACAGCCAGATGTTGAACACCGCCTTTTTACCCTGGCTGTCCTTAATCAACAGATAGTCGTTGCCTGCACCGCTCACTTCTTTAGGCCCAAGCTTGTTTAGGTTGTTTGGATATTTGGCGTAGAACCTAATCGCATCACCACGCTCGAACTTAAAGCTGGGAACATGCTCGGTGTCGTGATTGCCAAGAGTAACCACCCAAGGCAGATGGTGTTTCTCCGCGATAGCCGCAACATGCGACATACCTTGTTTCAGCAGATCAAGGCTCTTCAGAGAGGCATCATATCCTGCGATACTATCGCCGTTTAAAATCACCAAGTCGGGCTTTTCAGTGTCGATCAACTTATCAGCCAAGGTTACAGTCCGGGCATCTAAAGTCGCACCAGCATGGATGTCGCTCATCATCAATATCTTAAAACTGCCGTCATTACGGAATTTCAACTCTGGTTTTGCAGTGACCGTCGAACAGAGAGCACATGCCAGCAACGCTGCAGCCAGCAGTCGGCTATACGGTTTAGTGTTCATAGTTATCTCCCATTGTCAGTTTTGGGCATGACTGGCCCCTGGCTGCCATCAATGTAACGCATCCACGTTTTATAGTTCCAAGGGTCTTTTTCGTTGAGCAGGAAAACGCGTCCGCCCCGAGTCTGCTTGCTTCTGGGGTCATTATCGGGCATGTTATACGCCGCAAATGTGTTTGAGGCATCATTACCAAGCAGAACGCCCATCCAGTCTCCTGCGAAACTGTTCAGGTGATCGTGCCCATTAAACACGCCTTTCACATCGCCCCGCTCCAGGATGGCCGCAAACAAGCCGCTGTTCACACTGCTGCAACCTGTACCCTCATACTTATTGCCAACGCGGTTCCCATAAGTGGTCATATCAACACTCTCTTGAAGCCCGATGTGGAAGAACATCAGCCCCGGGATCTTGGCCCCATAACGCTTTTCTAGCTTAACTGAGTTATCGTAGTACCAAATGACCTGGTCAGTATGTATCCATTCATATTTGTGCCAGCCGTTATCACCTTTGACATCCTTAAGCCCCTTCGTGAAATTCAAAATTTTCTTAGGGGCATACATGCCGCTGTCCAACAGCCAGATATCGAATAGTGGCTTACGATTAGCGCTGTCATTAATCAGAAGGCAGTCATTACCTGAGCCATGGATGTTTTTCGGTCCTGGTTTATTGAGGTTATAGGGATACTTCATATAAATCTTGATGGCATCTTCACGAGTAAACGGGAATCTATTTGCAACCTCAGTATCATGGTTGCCCAGCACCACAGCCCATGGAATCATGTGCTGTTCGAAAACCGAAGCCACTTCAGACATGGCCTGCTTCATGGTGTTGATATCCTGGCGTGATCGCCCTCCTGAAATGCAGTCACCGTCAATGACCACAAAATCGGGTTTCTCGGTCTCTATCAACTGCTCGGACAGAGCCTTCGTGCGGGCATCCATTTTAGGACCATCCTGTAGGTCACTCATCAACAACACTTTAAATGTGCCGTCTGTTTTGAACTTCAGTGTGGGTTTCGCTGCCGCGAAGCAGCTTACAGATAGCACCATCACTAAAATGACGACAAGCCGGATGGATTTTTTGATCAATTCGAACAACCTCCACAATAACGCAGCAGATCAGTAAGTCTAGTATTAATGTTACCTTCATCGGCCCGAAGATGACAGATATTTAGGTTAACGAAATATGATGATCAGCTTCGTCGGTAAGGGTTTGTGACACACTTACACGACTGGTAATTAGCAGAATACAAAAAGTCCTTCGTAAAAGTGTACTGCGAATACAAAAAGTCCTTCGACTTTTTGTATTAATTGGCTACAATATAGTTAGTATAAGTGTGGAGTAGTGTTCATGTATCGTATTGCGATGGAACAACTGAAGGCGTGGAAGGCAAAAAAGCAGCGTAAACCGCTGATCATACGCGGTGCTAGGCAGGTTGGCAAGACCTGGCTGATGAAGCAGTTCGGAGCCACCAACTATGACAAGGTTGTGTACATCAATTTCGATAACAACGAACGAATGCGCAGCTTATTTGACGGCAGCCAGGAAATCGCCCGCATCATCGCAGGTATCGAAATATATGCCGGGCACAAGATCAATGCGGATGATACACTGCTGATTTTCGATGAGGTTCAAGAAGTGCCTAAAGCGCTGACCTCATTGAAATACTTCAATGAAGATGCCCCGCAGTATCAAATAGTCTGCGCCGGCTCGTTGTTAGGCGTTGCGCTGCATCAAGGCACATCATTCCCAGTTGGAAAAGTGGAGTTTCTTGATCTATACCCATTGTCGTTCTTCGAGTTCGTCATGGCGATGGGGCAAGAGCAGTATGTAAAGCTGCTGCTAAAATCCGACTTTGAGATGGCCACAACATTCAAACAAGACTACATTGACCTGCTGAAGCACTACTACTACGTAGGCGGAATGCCTGAGGTCGTGCAGAGTTTCGCCGAAAACAAAGATTTCAACGAGACCCGCGAGATTCAACAGCGAATCCTCATCGCTTACGAGCAGGATTTTTCAAAACACGCACCTAACGATGTGGTGCCGCGCATCCGCATGCTCTGGAACAACATACCGGCTCAGCTAACTAAGGAAAACAAGAAGTTTCTATATGGCCTCATGAAGGAAGGTGCTCGCGCAAAGGAATACGAGCTCGCATTGCTTTGGCTGATAGACTGCGGACTTGTGCACAAAGTTAACCGAATTACCGCGCCTAACCTGCCGTTGAAAGCCTACGAAGACCTAAAGGCGTTTAAGTTGTTTGTGGTGGATGTGGGGCTGCTCTCCTGCATGGTTGGGCTTCGCCAAAACACGCTGCTTGATGGGAATGAGCTATTCAAGGAGTTTAAAGGCGCGCTAACCGAACAATATGTTCTGCAGCAATTTAAAACACTGAAAGGAATCCAGACTTACTACTGGACATCCGAGCGGGGAACCGCTGAGGTAGATTTCATCATTGATACTGGCAGTGCAGTCATTCCCGTTGAAGTGAAAGCAGAACTCAACCTGCAGGCAAAGAGTTTGAAAAGCTATCGCGAGAAGTTCAGCCCTGCGTTGGCTATAAGGTCATCTATGGCAGATTACAAACCAGAAGACGGCCTGCTCAATTTGCCTTTGTGGGCGATTGAGACGGTCATCCAACAGGGCTCATCAATTCTGTAGTTACGAATCATCCATCAAGTTCCGCATTCTGCAGTGACGTGCATGCCTATTCGTAGGGTCTATAAAAATGATGCCCTTTCGCTTGGTTGGATAAAGGTGTAAAATGTATCCGGTGTTTTCGCGTTGTTACACTCTACCAATCGACGATTCCCCGCTTTGGCGGGTCGATACAAGGAGAATCAGTTATGATCGTCCCCACCAGTGTGCTGTTCAAGCACGCGTACCTCAAGTACGCTCTTGGTGCATACAACATTAATAACCTTGAGCAGACCATGGGTCTGTTCCGAGGCAACATGGATTCTAAAGCTCCATTTATCATCCAGATATCTAAGGGAGCCCGAAGCTATACTGACAAGCGCATGCTCGAAGCGATGATCCGCGCAGCAGACGAAATCTGGCCAGACGCTCTATTCGCTGTTCACCTTGATCATGGTGACGAAGAAGCATGTATGGACTGTATTGCCAGCGGCTTCTATAGCTCCGTCATGATCGACGGCAGCAGCCTTCCTCTAGAAGAGAATATCGCTGTGACCAAGCGCGTTGTTGAAGCTGCTCATGCCAAAGGCGTGAGCGTGGAAGCTGAGCTTGGAACCCTCGGTGGTGTTGAAGAGCACGTCGCTGTTGATGAGAAGAACGCTCACCTAACAGACCCAGACGAAGCTAAATACTTCATCGAGAAATCCGGATGCGATAGCCTGGCATGCGCAATCGGCACCAGCCATGGCGCATTCAAGTTCTCTGGCGGACAGGGCATCCATTACGAAATCATCGATGCGATCCGCGGCCTTTG
The DNA here is from genome assembly GCA_964519405.1 of uncultured bacterium. Taxonomy (GTDB): domain Bacteria; phylum Armatimonadota; class HRBIN16; order HRBIN16; family HRBIN16. The sequence continues at coordinate 1,990 of CAZFLA010000050.1, read as the reverse complement.
CCCAGGATTCCCACTCGTGATGCATGGTTCCTCCAGCGTTCCTCAGGACGAAGTGGAAATGATCAACCAGTATGGTGGTAAACTCAAAGGCGCTAAGGGTGTAGATGCTGCTCAGTATCTGCCTGCTGCACTGAAGGGTGTTACCAAGATCAACATCGATACCGACGGCCGTTTGGTGTGGTGCCGTGTTCACCGCCAGATGTTCGCTGAGAAGCCTGAGAACTTTGACCTTCGACCTCCTGGTAAGGTGTTCATGGGCGAGTATGCGAAGTTCATCGCTAGCCGCAACGAGCTTCTTGGCTCCGCAGGCCAGTTGGATTCCGCACGCGAATTCTGCAAAGCAAACCTGTAGTTTTCGATACAGCACGTTCAGCCCCTCCTTACTCAGGAGGGGCTTTTTAGTCACACACAGCACACCATGTTGGGATGTATTCCATGAAACGCATAACGATCAATGATATTGCAAGGCAGCTTAACATATCCGCATGTACAGTCAGTAATGTATTAAACGGAAAGGGTAAATTCAGCCAAGCCACACGCGAGCTGGTGCTGCAGACCGCTGCCGAACTGGGTTACAAACCGAACCGGCTTGCCGAAGCACTGGTCAGACGCGATCTGCATGTGCTTGTTGTTACCGTAAACGCTTGGCCGCAATATGTCAGTGCGTTAGCATGCGGTATACAAGGGCAGATGCATCAGCTAAATGACTACCACATGTATGCCGACTACCTGGAGCTTGATCTTGATTCATCTGACCTAGAGCTAGCACAAAACCTCTCGGAAAAGTTGACTGATCAGTATGATGCGCTGGTGTTATGCGGATGCGCTGGCAACTTCACTGGCAGCGCGATGCTGTCACTCATCAAGAATTTCGGTAAACCCATCATGCAGATCGGCATCTACGCTCCAGAGATAGAAGCGATGGGCTTGGTCTCGCAAGACTGCACCATATCGGGTATGCTCGCCGCGGAAATGCTGCACACCATGGTTCCGGGCGGCGATGTCGCCATCATGGTGAGGAACCGCACCGTCACCGACTCCACGCGTAAACTTGAGGGCTTTAGCTCTCAGTGCCGCCAGATGGGCCTGAACCTGGTGAGCGTGATGGAGTCTGAAGACATCCCCGAGCGCGCCAGCATCTGCATGCAGAAATGCCTGGATGCACACCCCGAACTCGCTGGAGTGTATATCGCAACCGACAACTCCGCATCCGCCTGCGAGGTCATTGCACAATCGCACACCGCCGGGAAGCTCAGGGTTGTTGCCACCGGTGCATTTCCCGAGGTCATTAGCAACCTGGAACGCGGGATCATCCATGCCTCGCTGTATCAAAACATGCAGCACCAAGGGCGTCTTGGTATTACCCTGCTGTATCAGCACCTCACCGGCCAGCTCAGCCATTTACCCTCGATATTCGTACCGCCCTCACCCGTCTTTAACACCAACTGGAGCGTGGTGTTAGCTCAAGACGAGTGCCCCATGGCCGACAGCTAGAGCAGTTCGAGATCATAACCGCGTTAGTATGCCAGGAACTTAACCGCCGATGAACGCGAATTCACGCCAATAGCCTCCATCAAGCTCATAGACGACAGCAAACATACCCTATTATCCGCGTTCATTAGTGTTCATTTGTGTCCATCTGCGTTAGTGTGCTTAGAGAATAAAAACCGCGGATGAACGCGAATATACGCGAATAGTCTCCATCATGCTCATAGCCAGCAGTAAACAAACCCTATATATCCGCGTTCATTGGTGTTCATTTGTGTCCATCTGCGTTAGTATTCCACGAAAAACAAACCGCGGATAAAAGCGAATATACGCGAATAGGCTGTGTTAAGCACATTGCTGGCAGCGACACACACTATATATCCGCAGTTATCTGGGCACATCAGAATCACCCCATACCTATCCGCGTTCATTGGCGTTCATTTGTGTCATCTGCGTTAGTGTGCTTAGAGAATAAAAACCGCGGATGAACGCGAATATACGC
>CAZFLA010000049.1:12042-22879 GCA_964519405.1 uncultured bacterium | reverse complement strand
CACCACCCTTTCAGCAACAGCTGAAAGGGTGGTGCTGTTTTTAGGGGGGTGTGGGCTGATCAGTCGGATCTGTCGGATTTGAACGGATTGGGCCAAAGGAATACCAACTATAGAATCATAAACTAATGGTATAAGCCAACAGCTTTTGGGGAGCGTGAGATGGAGTACTATGGCTGTCTTTGATAAGCTTGCACGCGTCTATGACAAGTTCATGCGGTTTTGGCGGTTTTACCATGACAGTGAGGTTGTGTCGCAGTTAAGCATGTCACACAATTGCCGATTGGTTGACCTGGGCGGAGGAAACGGACACTATGCCGTGCGATTAGCCACAATTTGTGCGGAAGTCGTTGTTGCCGACATCAGTGATAAGATGCTGAAGCAGATCCCTTCAACAGACAATGTAAAGCTAGTCTGTGCAGATATCACAAATACCGGACTGCCGCCGGATACATTCGATCGAGCGTTGATATCTGATGTGCTCCATCATATGAAGGAGCCTTCGAAGGCGATGAAGGAATCCGCTCGACTGCTTGTCATGGGTGGAAAGATAGTAATTCACGATTTCAATCCATCACACATCGTCACAAAACTGCTTGGTGCCTTCGAAAACCGTGTGATTGAACAGGTCACATACCTTAGTATTGAAGAGATCACAGAAATGATGAGAACATGTGGCTATGGTGATATTCAAATAGTTGTGAAGAGCTATTATTATGTGATCTCCGCGACAAAACAATGAAACAGCATCGAATTCGTAATTCATATAGGTAATTCTGGGAAGTGGTTGGCAATAGCTGCCAACCACATGAAAGAAAGCTTACTCGGCGTCATTCTCCATGATGATGAACTCACCGTGAACGAACTCCGCAGCTCCAAGCTCCATAGAGTAGCCATCAGGAAGAGAACCGCTCACGAATACATCAATTGTGCCGGATTCCAAAAATCTCTCACCTTCATCATCAACCAGAGTTAGCTGCATGATCGGTGCGAATAGGGTGACCTTCTGGCTTTCACCCGGCTCCAAGTGCACGCGATTGAATGCCACCAGCTGCTTGTTGGGGCAATCGATGGAGCTAAAACGGTGGATGACATACATTTGCGCCACCTCACTGCCTGCATACTGGCCGGTATTTGTTATGGTAACTGTGGCTTTAAGCCCTGTTTCGGTCTCCTCAAGCGCAAGCTCCGAATACTTGAAGGTTGTATAACTTAATCCAAACCCGAATGGCCACTGCGGGGTGCCTCGGAAATACCGATAGGTGCGCTTCGCCATGGAGTAATCGCGGAAATCCGGCAGTTGCTCTGTGCGGGCATAGAATGTCACAGGCAGGCGCCCGCTTGGATTGTGCGCGCCAAAGATAACCTCCGCCAAAGCCTGACCGCCCAATGCGCCGGGGTAGAAACACTGGAGAACGGCACCGACTTTGTTGATACATGCGGGAAATGCAACTGCGCTTCCGCTGACGTTAACCACTACTATCGGCTTGTTCATTTCAACAAGAGTTTCCAGAAGCTCCGCTTGGCACTGCGGTAACTCGATACGTTCACGATCGCCGTTCGCGTCCGAGCCGGCGGCATCACCCTCTTCACCTTCCATGCTGGGATTGAGTCCGCATACAAACACGATGACATCCGATTGCTGCGCGGTATCGACTGCTTGTCTCAACAGCTCTGGATCGGAAGCACCCGCGTGACCGCAGCCTTGTGCATGCAATACGGAGGCCGCACATTGCCGAATACCTTGCAGTATGTTGATGGTTTGTGACGGCGTGCCGTTGTAGTTGCCCAGCAGCACCGAATTATCATCGGCGTTTGGCCCGATGACTGCGATTGTCTGCGTGGTGTCTTTTAGGGGTAATGTGCTTTGCTGGTTCTGCAGCAAGACAATGCTCTGACGGGCTGCTTCAAGCGTAAGTTGAAGGTGTTGTTCGCATTCCACCACATCCATCCCGATTTTCGTGTATGGGTGGTCGGAGTTTGCGTCGAATAATCCGAGCTTGAATCGAGTGGTGAATAGATTGACCAGTGCGGTGTCGATTTGCTCTTCTGAGATGAGTCCCATGATGACCGCATCGGAAAGGGAGCAGTAATCGCCGCCGCAGCATAGGTCACAACCGGCGGAAATTGCTAGAGCACTGGCAGATGGAGCATCTGCCGCTAGTTTGTGATGCGCATAGATGTCGGTGATGGCTCCGCAGTCGGAAACAACGTGACCTGTAAAACCCCACGCATCGCGAAGCGTCTGCTTGAGCAGGGTGGAGCTAGCACAGCATGCCTCCCCATTCACCCGATTATACGCACCCATCACGGACTCAACGCCGCCCTCTTGCACCAAGGCTCGGAAAGCCGGTAGGTAGGTCTCCTCCAGTTGCTTTGGTGTAACCTCCGCATTGAAGCCATGGCGGTCAGCTTCAGGACCGCTGTGAACGGCGAAGTGCTTCGCGCATGCGGCTGCTTTTAGCATTTGCGGATCATCTCCTTGCAGACCTTTCACAAAGGCCACGCCCAATTCCGCCGTCAGGGTGGGGCACTCACCATAAGTTTCTTGCCCTCTGCCCCAGCGGGGATCGCGAAAGATGTTGATGTTTGGGGTCCAGAAAGTCAACCCTTTATAAATACTTCGATCATCTTCAGCGGCTGCGGCATGGTGTTTTGCCCTAGCTTCGTCAGAGATAACCGATGCGACCTTGCCAACTAGCTCCGTGTTGAAGGTTGCTGCGAGCCCAATTGCTTGCGGAAATACGGTGGCATATCCTGCACGAGCCACACCATGAAGGCACTCATTCCACCAGTTATACGCGGGAATGTCTAGGCGCGAAATTGCAGGAGCATCATTGCAAAGCTGTGATACTTTTTCAGCAAGCTGCATCTCCTGGATGAGCAATTTCGCGCGTTCTTGTGGAGATAGGGTGGTTTCTAGCCATTGATGGTGTGCCATGTTTTGCCTCGTGTTGGTTATTTAACAAGTGTATTATACGAAGAATCGGTAACCCGCGAAGAATACCCATGACGACGATAATAACGGTTGCTTCATAAACCCTGAATATATCAGTGAACAAGCTCCATTGTCAGTGCCCTGTGACACCATATTGAATGAGTATAAATAACCGCTTACCTTATATATATATGCTGGATTCGCTGCGATGCTGATGGTTTTGTGGCCATAATATCAATAGCATATGGATTCGAGACCATCTAGGAACCACATGACACGAATTGGTGTGAGTATATATGATAGATGCAAAGTATCACGGCTTGGCCACAGTAATCACGGTGCTGTTTTTGTCGTTAGCTTCTGTCAGCGTGATTGTGGGGAGTGAACAAGATGAATCTAAAGCCTCCACAAGTGAAGGAGTGTCCAAACTAGTTATGCAAACCACGATGAATAACCCGGGAAATGATATGAAGACACTTACCAATGGGAAAGCAATTAACGGAAACTGGCAGCAGACACCACTTGGATACCAAGCTCAGGGCAGCGGTGATAACTGGATGGTGTTTGATACAGAACTGCCAACAGATGAGCCGTTTATTTATGAGGCCGACTTGCAGCTGAGCCGCGATCAGTTTGCGGCTGGCGTGATATTCGGTGTTCGAGAAGCAGCGCAAGCCGGTGCTAGACCATATCGATGGTACTGCGTGAATGTGGTTCCAAAATACAACGTGACGAACGTCTTTTCTCAGCTTGATGGTCACACCGAGTGGAACGACAGCCGAGCCTTGACGGACAGCGAACAGAAATCGGGGCTCTACCATGTGCGGATTGAGTATCTAGGCAACCGTAAAGCGAACTTCTACCTTAATAATACGCTGATAGTCAGCCGCGATTTGCCCGCGTATGATGGCGGAAAGCTGGGATTAATGTTGTATGAAGCAAAAGCCGAGTTCAGTAACATGCGCTTCCAACCGGCAAATGCGCCGAAACTCGATGACATCAAGTTGATTGCTCCCAAGATGAACCTGCAGTTTTTCCCGGACACACATACTTATTGGGCGAAAGCACCACATAGTTTACGCTCTGTAGAAGTCGCAGCGAACGCTGCCTCATCTTTCGAACTAACCATTAACGGTCAGGGCAGCGCTAGCAAACATCGTCATACAGTGATGCTGGAAGATGGAAACAACCCCATTAAGGTCGCCGTTCGGGAACCTCAAAACGGGCTGACCGATACATATGTTATCAACATCATTCGCGAGCCAAACCCAAAAACTCTGTATAAAGAAAAGACCCGACCACAGCTTCACTTTACACCTTATATGTATCCAATGAATGACCCCAATGGGTTGGTCTACAACGAGGTTACCAAGGAATACCATCTGTATTTTCAGTGTAATAGATCTTTTGATACCGGGCTAACCGGTTTGCCAGGATCGGGCACCACTAGCTGGGGTCATGCTGTATCAAAAGACCTTATGAACTGGCAGGAGTATCCATTGGTGCTTACTCCAGATCGGTTTGGCTGTATCTGGAGCGGCTCCTGTGTGATAGACCGCAATAACACCTCGGGGTTTTTCGATGCTTCGACACCCCCAGGTTCGCGGATGGTGGCATTTTACACCAGTGCGGGCGGTGATATGAGCTTTGGATTTGGCAAAGAGAGTGTCGCCTATTCCAAAGATGGTGGGTATACATGGGTGAAATACCCCGGTAATCCTGTGGTCAGAAACGCGGGCGATGTGTATGGCGGAGGGCTTCGCGACCCTAAAGTGATCTGGTATGCAGACGCCTCTATGCCTGGCTGCGGTATCTGGGTGATGGTCACCGCGATTGATTCGCATATATTTACCTCGCGGAACTTGGTAGACTGGAAGCATTCCGCGCCAATACTCGACCGTGAAAACAAGCCTTTCGAGGCCGAATGCCCTGACCTTTTCCCGATGGCAATAGACGGAAATCCGCGTGACATCAAGTGGGTGTTTAGTGCTGCAGGGGTGTTCTACTTGATTGGTCATATGGAGAAAACAGGCATTGACACCGTGAGGTTTGTTGCTGAAAGCGACAGAATTGAGCCGCTGAAAGGGGTGCATGATGTGGTGCACGGCATATCGGTTGGTGAGCCTTATGCGATGCAGACGTTCTACAACGACCCCAAAGCACGCCGCATTTCTATTGCTTGGCTTCGCGACAAATACTTGAAGTGGAACGATAAAAACTGGGAAAGCGCGCAAACACTCCCGTTGGAAATAAAGCTCAGGCGTGTTGGTGGGGAACTGCAGCTCTACCGTTATCCGGCAGAGGAAGTAGACGCCATGCGAGTAAAGAAGCCCATATTATCACTCCGTAAGGAAGCACTTGATAGTAAACTCAACGATAAACTATCGACTATTCAAACAAGCCTGGCCGACATCGAAGCGACGATCACGCTGGGCAGTGCATCGGAGGTGGGGTTCCGACTGCGAATGGACGATGGCAAGGGAGAGCACTATGTTGAGGTGAAATACGACAAAACCAAGGAGCAGCTTGTCGTTGATAAGTCACATAGTGACCCTGGTTTTGTTCCGCTGTATTTTCCGAAGATGAGTGTGCAAGTCGACGGCAAGATAAGACTTCGGGTCATTCTTGACCGCACATGCCTAGATGCGTTCGGAAATGACGGTGAAGCTGCCGTTTCTGCTCTCGACTACTCGGAGCCTGAGAACGAAGGTATATCGATGTTTGCTAATGGATCAGCTACCGTCGATATGCTAAAAATCTACAAAATGCATAATATGAGGCGCTCTGTTCCGCACTTATAATAAAGGTAATTAAGGACAAAAGATGACAATAGATGGAATAAAATCGAAAGCGTGTATTGCAGCTATGATGTTTACCGGATGGCAAAATGTGGGCGGAAACTGGACGATGACCGATGCTGGTTACCAGGGAACCGGCGGAGGCAACTGCTTTTCAATCTCGAATAAGGCGGTCAACAAGTCCGATCCGTTTGTCTATGAAGCAGATATGCACATCGGCGATGATCAACACGCTGCGGGCATAGTTTTTGGAGTTAAGAACCCTCGAAATCCCGCAGCAAAGTGGTATTGCTTGAATATCGTGAAGAGCGGCGGCATATCCATGGTGTTCACGGAAACCAGCAGCCGTGCCGACTGGATAGACAATACCCCCTTGACTGATGCGGAGAAATCGTCGCAGACTTACCACCTGAAGGTGGAGCGGAAAGTTAAGGACGGCCCATTTTACTTCTATATCAACGACCGCCTGACTGTTACCAAGCAGATGCCGTATTTTGAGGGCGGGTATTTTGGTGTGATGGTGTGCGGATGCACCGCAACATTTACCAACGCGGCCTACACGATTAACGGGCAGGATAAGAGTGTGACGACCAACCTTGATGGCTGGCACAGCGGTGAGGGCACCTGGAGCGTGGAACCCGACGGTTACTGCGGTAAGGGCAGCGGTGATGTCTGGGCGTTGTGTGATAAGCGCGTTAACCGGGATGCTCAGTTCATCTATAAGGCTGATATGCATTCCCTCGATGGTGCTCGCAGCGGGGGGCTGCTGTTTGGTGTCTCGGATGCCGCCAAGTTGAAGGCTGACACGTGGTATCGCTTTGGCATCGTTAAAGGCGAGCGTGTCGAGGTCACTGCGTATAACGGCTCCGAAGTGTTGTGGAGTGAAGGCCGTGTTTTGACTCCAGATGAGCATTACGCCAGTAACCATGTGCTGCGCATCGAGTGTATCGAGGACAACCCAACCAAGTTTACCATGGACGGTCATCTTGTTCTCAGCAAGCAGCTAGATGGGCAGATAGTCGGTGGATTTGGTGTGATGGGCAATGATTCCTCGGTGACATTTGACAACATCAACTATTACGACGCGGTTGAGCCGCGCCTATACGACATCAAGCTGATTGGCGCCAAAACAGATCAGCCATACGACCAGTCTGTGCCGGTATACTGGTCGACTGTGGAGCCTGGAGTTGCTTCGGTTCAAATTGAGGCGAAGGTGGGATGGAAGACTCTGCTGCAGGTAGGGCAGAAATCGGCGGCGAACGGCGATCGTGTGGATGTGCCCTTAAATGAGGGCTACAACCCAATTCGGATCAGTATACGTGACGAAGGTTCCGATCTGGAGCAGTTCTACTCGTTGAACATCTTCCGTAAGCCCGATCCGCTGACGGAATACGCTCAGAAAACACGACCCTATTTCCACTTCACGCCGTTTAAATACCAGATGAATGACCCTAACGGGCTCGTGTTTGATGAGGGCAACAAGCTGTATCATCTCTTCTTTCAAACGAACCGAGCCATCAATCTAGAGCTGCCCCAGGTGGATCTGACGACAAGTTGGGGGCAAGCCGTCTCCAAGGACATGGTCAACTGGGAGGAATGGCCGTTGGCCATCGTGCCCGATAAATGGGGGGCTGCGTGGAGCGGTTCGGGTGTGGTTGACCGTGATAATACATCGGGGCTGTTTGATGAGAGCACACCGGCCGGTTCGCGGCTCGTGGTGTTTTACGCGAGCGTGACCGGTGATACCACATATGGCAACGCCAAGGAGAGCATGGCTTACTCCAAAGACGGCGGACGCAGCTGGATTCGCCACCCGAATAACCCGGTGATTAAGAACCCCGACAACATATACGGCGGCGGGCTGCGCGATCCAAAAGTGAACTGGTTCCCGGATAAATCCATGCCGAATGGCGGTGTGTGGGTAATGGTTACCGCGGGCGGCATACATATGTGGTCGTCACACAACCTGATCGATTGGACATACTGCGGGCCGGTACTTGATGTTAACGGTAAGGTGTTCGACTGCGAATGCCCCGATCTGTTCCCGATGGCCGTTGATGGTAACCCCAAAAACACAAAGTGGGTCTTCACGGCTAGTGGTGTGTTTTATATCATCGGGCACATGGAGAAGCTGGGTGACGGCAAGGTGATGTTCAAACCTGAGACCGACAAATTCTATACATATAAGGGCTTTGCTCAGCTCGCTCCTGGTATGATTGTGCCGGAAACATACGCTACCCAGACTTTCTATAACGACCCTAAGGGCCGAAGAGTGTCCATCGCTTGGCTGATCGATCCGTATACCGAGTGGAAAGATAAGGTATGGAACAGCGCACAGACCATACCTATGGAGAACAAGCTGCAAACGATAAATGGCAAGCTTCTGCTCACCAAATATCCCACATCTGAAGTTGATGCGATGCGTGACGGCGCTCCACTCTTGCGGCTGCGTAACCAACCCATCGATGCCAAAAGCGCTAACCCGCTGCGTGATATCCATGCTGATGTTGCCGATATCGATGCAGCCATTACGTTGGGAACAGCGACTGAAGTATGCGTAAAACTACGGCAGGGCGATGCCGCCGGCGGCCAATACCTGCTTGTGAAATATGATGTCAGCACGAATAAGCTCATTGTGGACAAAACAAAGAGCGGTACTGGGCATCTCGGCGTGTATACGCTGGATATGCTGCCCATGAAGGGGAGGCAGATCAAACTGCGTTTACTATTGGATAAAATCTGCTTTGATGTCTTCGGTAACGATGGGGAAGCACCTGTCTCAGGGCTGATCTATTCCGAGCTGGAGAATGATGGTATGGAGATCAACGTCAACGGCAGCGCCGTCATCGATAAGCTGGATATCTACAAGATGAAGCCGATGAACCGAGCGGTCACCGCCAAATAATAGCCATGATGCGTTGATTAGTATCGTAGCGGCAGGCCTCTGTGCCTGCCGGATTATCTGTGCCGAAAAACCCTGTAGCGGCATGGCGTGCCGTGCCGGTCCTTGCCGTGCCGGATATTCGCGTGCCGGTCGTTGCCGTGCCGGATATTCGCGTGCCGTTCATTGGGTTGTGGTAAAATAGCTTTGGTACCGGTTACGTTAAGCGGGAGTAGTTCAGCGGTAGAACGTCAGCTTCCCAAGCTGAATGTCGCGAGTTCGATCCTCGTCTCCCGCTCCATCCCTTGCTGCTGCGCTCTCTACTCTTCCTCAGCCTTCGGGGACTCCGCTAAGTCGTTCACATCCTGCACAAACTGGCTCATGGACTGCTGCAGATTTCCTAACACCACAGCCCATTCCCGCAAGTGCAACTGACCATCCGGCGTGATGCTGTAGATGTGTCGGGCTGGACCCGTGCCGCTGGTATCCCACGTTGAAGACACGAACCCCACAATTTCGAGGCGTTGAAGAGTCCGGTAAAGCGCACCGCGGTCAATCTCTGTATCTGTTAGTGCGTGTTCTGCCAACTCTTTGCTGAGCTCATACCCGTAAGCTGGTCCGTGGTGCTCCAAAACGAACAGAACGACGGGCTCCACAAACCGGTAGAGGTTACCCATCGCACAACTGCAAGGACCACTTCCTTCGTGACGACGGCATCTACCTCTAGGCATAGTGACAGACATACTCCTTGAAAAGACCGGGATAGCGTGGTTTTGAGCGCTTAGCTCAGTAGTATCTTATCATAACCTAACTATAGATGTTTATTGCATCTATAGTTAGGTGTGCGCACACCGTATGAGTATGGCGAATATGCCTATTTACCGTGTTTTTTCAACGCTTCTATGCGTTTGTTAATGTCGTTGATGGTTATCAAAGTATCAGCACGCAATTGTCGGTCGTCATCATGATGTGTCTCTTTATCATAGTATTTGATGGCCATTTTGTAGGCCCGAATCGCCAGGAGCGGTTTCTTTTGAATCTCGTAGGTTGTGCCCAGATATTGCAGCAGCTCGGGGTCATGAGGAAACTTAAGCAACTGTTCTTGGATTTCTTTCTGCAGATCCGTAAACTCTGATGGGTAGTCGCCGTTTGCGAGCTGAAATGTGCCGTTTTTGTATGCATAGACGTTCGTCCAGCGCGGCATGTCTGCATGGCACAGTTGCCGACCAATGGCATGTTGATTGATGATTTCGTACCGACCATCGTGTTTTAGGTCTTTTACAACCAACCGATCATCGCCTGATACTCCAAGCATCTTAACGAGCTGATTTGCCCGCCACTGATAGACCAGCAGGTGAGAAGGCATCCAACTACCTCCGACGTAATTTTCATGTACCACAATTTCTGGCTGCCCATCGCCAGATAAATCAAGCACGAATAACTGAACATCAGCATATCCTGCATCATCTATTTCACGATAGTAAAAACCAGATGGTGCCAATTGTGACTGTATGGCGAAGACACCATCGGTATCTTTGACCACAGTCAAAGTGATGAAGGTATACATGTCGTATCCGCATTCAGCATATGTACCAACACGAGCTGAGAGTGCGATCCATACTTTTTGTTGATCATTATCTGGCAGGGCACATACACGTACTAAGCTCTGCCCCTTCGGCAGCATCGGGGTGATCTGTTCTGCAACATGGACTAATGTCAGGCAAGTCTGCAGCTCCTGCTCGATCACTGGGTTATTGGGCGAAAGAGCCAGCGACTTTTCATAGGCCTGTTGGGCACCGGTATAGTTACCAAGCTGCATCTGGCTTCTGGCTACTCCGTTGTAGGCACGAGCATTTGGTCCGAATTTCACCAACAGCCATTGGTATGCTTCCTCTGTTCTTATGGAACCCCACCGTATACCCTCAATACACTTGGTTGGGTCTAAGCGATCCGCGGCCAACCTGTCAGCCCAGCGTAAAGAGGCCTCGGGGATGGGTTTGGCATGGCAGACGATCGACGGAGAACTTGATAGTATTGAGATAACCGAAATGATGCTTAACCAATGTGTCTTCATGATGGCTCCTGTGCTTATGGAAACGAGAATGTGTGAACACAATATATCACTTTGTAACGGGAAAATCGAGTAAGGTGCGGCTGGTGATATACGGACCTCAGTCGGCTGGTCGGCCTGCTTACAACAAGCCTATTTGACGTTACAAATGC
>CAZFLA010000049.1:0-12032 GCA_964519405.1 uncultured bacterium | reverse complement strand
CCGTGGTAAAGGGGTTTTAAGTCACCATCATGCAGCATGATCTGTCGATTTCTAACAACTTTGGTGAAATCTAAATAATAGATGTATATTGCATCTATGTTCACTTGCGAACAGATATTATAAGTGATATATGTATAGATGTAAGTTGCATATATTGGTTCCAACAATCACATGTTGTACATGGCATACATGGGAACCGACCTACAATATATGTAATATACATATAAAAGCTAACAACATATTCATTAGGCCACTGCACACAACAAGTTTATCTGTAGCTGTGTGGTTAGTTCCTAACTCAACGCTTGGTGCGGATACGACGCACCAAGCAGATGACTCTCATACGGCGTAGTTGCCATGGAGGTATCTGTATGAAAATCGCGGTCTCTTCGATGGGAAACAACATCGATTCATCAATTGACCCGCGTTTCGGACGGGCTCAGTGGTTCCTTATTGTTGATTCCGAAACAAACGAGCATCTCGCCGTGGCTAATGCATCAGCGGAGCTGAACCAAGGCGCCGGTATTCAGACTGCACAGATGCTGAAAAACCACGATGTGTCTGTTGTCATCACAGGACACATTGGTCCGAATGCATTTACTGCACTAAGCTCAGCGAATATCAGCATGTTCGAGGCCCCTGCTGTTAGTATCATGGCTGCTGTGGGGATGTACCTAAACGATGACCTAAAGCCAATCCTTTTTGCTGGTTCGGCGCGCAATTCAGCCGGTATGGGCATGAACAACGGTGCCCAAGTTGAGACGGGGCAGCAGATGGCCCGCGGAATGGGCGGCTGTCGTGGAGGACGAGGTATGGGACGCGGCGGAGGTCGCGGGATGGGTAATGGTATGGGCCAAAACCGCGGCAATGGCGGTGGCAGGGGCGCTGGAAGGGGCGCTGGAAGGCAACGATAATAGCCGGTAACCGAGCCATATTGAAATCAAGGGGGCAGAATTGAGAATAGCAATCACCGCTGAGGGCGATACCAAAGAATGTGAGGTTGACCTCCGGTTTGGAAGAGCCTCATTTATCATCGTGTATGATGACTCTACAATGCAATACGAATGCTTTAGTAATGAGCTGAACTTAAACGCGGTACAAGGGGCTGGTATACAGACAGCATCGCATGTGGCTGCCGTTAATTGTGAGGTTGTGTTAACTGGGCATGTAGGGCCAAAGGCGTTTCATGCGCTCAATTCTGCCGGTGTTCGGGTTTACACTAATGTATCTGGCAGTGTGGAACAAGCGGTGGCTCGGTTCGCTGCTGGCGAACTCGTCGCCGTAGATAAGGCCGATGTCGAAGGCCACTGGAGCGGTTAGCGATGAATGGAACAATCGCAATAGCCAGCGGTAAAGGCGGTACCGGTAAAACGACGATCGCTGCCAACCTCACGGTAGTCGCGGCTAGGCAGGGGCTGCCAGTTCGGTATGTAGACTGCGATGTAGAGGAGCCGAATGGACACCTTTTCCTAAAACCGCAGGTCATACGGCGAGAGGAGCTGTATTCGTCGCACCCGCATGTGGATGAAAACTTATGCCAAGCATGCGGGAAGTGTGCCCAGATATGCGCGTTTTCGGCGATCGCCATGATGGGCAAAAAAGTGATCACATTTCCTTCTCTGTGCCATGATTGCGGCGGATGCTATCGCGTCTGTCCGCATGGAGCCTTGATCGAGAGCAGACGCCCGACCGGCACTGTCGAAAGCGGATGCGCTTATGGAGCCGATGTAATAACCGGGCGCTTGAACATCGGCGAACCGATGGCGACACCGATCATCAAGAAGCTAAAACTTGATCTCCAGGACGCTGACGATAGGTTTACCATTATCGACTCACCACCGGGAACCTCGTGCCCCGTGATACAAGCGATACATGGGGTAGATTATGTATTGTTGGTTACAGAGCCCACGCCGTTCGGTCTTCACGACTTGGGTTTAGCAGTCGATTTACTGATAAATATGGGCATGCCATTTGGCGTTGTGATCAACAGGTCAGGCGCCTCCGACTACCTTGTGCATGAGTTCTGCTCACAACACCATGTTGATGTTTTGGCGGCGATTAGTGATGATCGGTATATCGCCCAAGCATACTCACGGGGCCAGATGGTGGTGGATGCCCTTCCCGAATATCAACCGCAGTTTACTGAGCTGCTTAACGCGGTGCTGTCCAAATTGGCGAACTTAGGGAGATGAGATGAAGGTCACTCTTGCTGTAGATAACCGACCTGGGATTGGCTGTATTGCCGAACATGGGCTTAGCTTCTATATAGAAACAGATTCCGGCAGCGCATTATTTGATACTGGTGAGTCGGATGCCTTCTTGTCGAATTTGTATGTTCTCGGTAAGGATATCGATGCTCTGCAGGCCGTTGCACTCAGTCATGGACATCACGATCACACAGGCGGGTTGGCGGCACTATTGAAACGCAAACCAGACATCGCAATTTACGCTCATCAAGACGTGCTATTACGCAGGTATAACAAGGCGCATCAACCGATGCGTGAAAATGGAATGCCGCAGCGGAGCCGTGATGAACTCGGTAACAGGTCGTTATATGGTTCGGAAGCAGAAATGCTGCCTGGGGTGCTGGTGAGTTCCGAGCTGCCATTGATTCCGCAATACACCTGCTTATCACCACAGTTTGTGGTTAAAGACGATGGATCGGTAAGCACCGATGTTTTCGCAGATGAAAAATGCGTGGTGTTATCCGCTAGCGGGCGGTCAACGGCGCTGTTAGGCTGCAGTCATCGGGGCGTAGAAAACAACATCCTCGCGGCGATAAATATGACGCCTGCCAAGAGAATCGATCGGGTAATTGGCGGAATGCATCTCGGTGACGCAGATGATCAGCGGCTTGATGAGCTTGTTAGGTTTATACACAGTCATGACATCGGCGAAGTGGTGTGCTGTCATTGCACAGGCGATTATGCATCGAGATATCTTGTTAACGCTCTAGCTGGTCAAGTATGCATTGGATGTACAGCTATGAGTTGGGAGGTGTAGCTACATGCCTAAAGCCCAAGAACTCGTAGTTGTCAGCGGAAAGGGCGGCACCGGTAAAACCAGCATTACTGCATCATTTGCCGCATTAGCCAGCAATGCGATAATGGTGGATTGTGATGTTGACGCGTCTGATCTGCACCTTATTTTATCGCCAGTAGTCAAGCAGACGGAACCATTTTACGGTGGTAAGATCCCGGTATTGAATCCAGATAAGTGCACAGGTTGTCTGCGCTGCGCCGAGGTATGTAAGTTTCAAGCGATAAGCGGCGTTGAAGCCTCAGGTGACTTGCGCCCACGCCCACATATCGACCCTATCCTGTGTGAAGGGTGCGGTGTCTGTGCCTACTTCTGCCCGCATCACGCCCTAATAATGGAGCCCGAACAGAATGGCGAGTGGTATATATCCGACACACGGTTTGGCACCATGGTACACGCTGCACTCGGCGTGGCACAGGAAAACTCAGGCAAACTTGTTTCAACTATCCGTAAAGCTGCGAGCAAGATTGCAAACGAACAGCAGCAAGAGCTCGTGATCATCGATGGCTCACCCGGGATAGGGTGCCCCGTCATCGCCTCTATTACCAATGCCACAATGGCGTTAATCGTAACAGAGCCTACGCTTTCCGGGCTTCACGATCTTGAGCGCATAGAGGAACTCTGTCGGGGTTTTGATTTGCCAACGATGGTCATCATCAATAAACATGACATCAACCGAGAGGTATCCCAGAAAATCAGCCGGAAGTGCCAAAAGCTAGACGTTCCCATAGCAGGATACATTCGGTATGATCCCATTTTTACCATGGCTCAGCTGCAGCATAAAGCGGTCGTGGAGATGTCGTCTGCTGGTGCCTCTCAGGATATCCGTGATATTTGGACAACCGTAGGAAAAGAGCTTCAATGCAAAAAGCCCCACTACATAAAGGAGATACCCATACGATGAAAATCGCTATACCGACTTCTGGAGGCCTGCTGTGTTCTCATTTTGGACACTGCGATGAATTTACAATTGTCTCTGTAGACTATGCTACGAAATCCATACAATCGACTGAGGTCATCCCTGCCCCAAAACACGAACCTGGTTTGTTGCCTCGATGGCTGCATGGATTAGGTGCAGAGCTGATCATCGCCGGTGGAATGGGTTCCCGAGCACAGCAGATATTCGCGGAGAATAACGTGGAGGTTACAGTAGGTGCTCCCGTGGCAGCTCCTGAGGAGTTGGTAAAAGCTTGGCTGACAGACAACCTAGTGACGGGCCAAAACAACTGCGACCACTAGCCTAATCGTTGTTGGGGGACAGGGCAAACCAGTCCCCCAATACGGTAATGTGATGATCTAGAGTTTATCTTTGGGCAGCTTTTTGAAGCACATGAACCAGTCAAGACAGTAGTAGTCATCACCGGCATTTTCTACCCGCTCTTTAGCGGTGCCGCATGATCCTGG
The DNA here is from genome assembly GCA_964519405.1 of uncultured bacterium. Classification (GTDB taxonomy): domain Bacteria; phylum Armatimonadota; class HRBIN16; order HRBIN16; family HRBIN16. Next base: position 7,589 of record CAZFLA010000049.1, on the reverse strand, counting down.
AGGGGGCACTATCACATCGTCACCTGGCTGCCAATCGGCAGGTGTCGCACAGCCATGAGCGTCGGATGTCTGCATGGCGACTAGCAACCTAATCACTTCATCGAAATTCCGTCCGTTTGATAATGGATAGTATACTAACGCACGCACCTTACTCTTAGGGTCAATGAAGAAAACAGCTCGCACTGCTTGGGTGGTGGCGGCATTGGGTTGAACCATACCGTATTTCCTAGCAACATCCATTTTGATGTCAGATATCACCGGATAGGTAATCTCCACATCCTTCATGCCTTTGTAGGCGATCTTTTCTTTGATTGTTCGAAGCCAAGCGATATGGCTGTAGGTGCTGTCGATTGATAAGCCGATCAGCTCGCAGTTGAGTTCACGAAGTTGGCCTTGGATCTTCGCAAACGTCATGAATTCGGTGGTGCATACAGGTGTGAAATCTGCAGGATGGCTAAACAGAATTACCCATTTCCCTTTGTAGTCTTCGGGAAAGTGAATCTGACCTTGGGTTGTTTCGGCTACGAATGCTGGGGCATCATCACCGATTAGGGGTACCGATACGACTTCTTTGTCACAGCCGCAGGGCTGGTCGTTCTGAGAAGACATGATTAATGAACCTCCTTCGAATACACTCTATGCAGTATCATATACATATAGATGTATATTACATAGTATATACCTAATATGGCATATACCTGCGGGAATCTGTTCTTTTTTCAACACATTCTGGGCACAGATGATACCGGCAGAGCAGTATGTAATACCAGATGCTATCAAGCATGATTCCGTGAGTTCCGTCGTTTATTAGTGTGAGCAAAACAAGCATAAAACACATATGGTCGCTGCATAAACACCGCACGGCCTTGACATGGGTAACGATTGTGGCACTTCTTTCTGTGCTGCAGCCGCTGCTCGTGGCTTATCATACTCACCAACCGCCGCATGCCTGCAAAGTAGATCATGGTCTTATATGGTGCGGGCGGCACCATATCGACACACATGAATGCGCGCTCTGCACGATATCGGCATCCACGCATGCAGCGCTGACGCCATTACCAAAACCGGCGACTTTCGTGTACGACGATAACGAGTGCATTGATACATCGCAAGAACATCCAGCACTCACTCGGCTGCATACTTCATCACCTCGAGCGCCTCCACTAAGTTAACCTCATACACATTTAACGCGATCATGAGCTGTTATGTTTTTATTACATCAAGCATAACAGGCTGGTGGTTGCCGATAACATGCACCTGAACCACTATGAACAGCTTTGTGTTCATGAGGTTAGGTGTACATATCACGAATCGAAAACCTATGAGGAATGACAATAATGAAACATCATTTTACTGCCGTTCTATGCTTGTTGGCTTTGACGGTGCCGCTGTGGGCGCAGGATGAAGCGGCTCAAACGCCAGACAACGTAGATACCGATACCGTGACAGTTTCCAAGCAAGAGTTTGATGCTCTAAAGCAGGAAGTCAGCGAGCTTAAGGACCAGCTCAAGCAGCTCCTGACTAAAGGCACCACTTCACAAGCGGAGCCGCCGCAGGAAGCAAATGGTGCTGAGGTCGCGGCTGCCCCTGCTGATCAAGCTGATACAGACTCACATGGCGACCAGCTTGCTGGAGGCCGGGCTCTTGCTTTACCAGACATCAGCTTCATCACTGAGTTTAAAGCAATGACCAGTTCAGACAAACGCACAGAAGACCGCAATAGTCTGCGGTTGTCCGAAGGGGAACTCAGCATTCAAGGCTGGATATACCCAAATGTGAAAGCCGATGCGTTTATTTCGATGAGCCCCCAAGAAGAGAGCGCCGCTCAGATTGAAGAAGGTTATGTAACCTATTTAGGTCTGGCCAAAGGGCTGAACGCCACGATAGGCCGCAAAAAAGTATCATTTGGTCGAACAAATGCCCTTCACAGCCATTCCTGGCCTTGGGTTAGCCGGCCGTTGGCATTCGGTAATCTGGTAGCCGAAGAGAACCTTACAGGCGAGGGTGTGGAACTAAGCTATGTAATTCCCACAAAGTCGCCTCTGTTTGCTCAGATTGATGGTGGTGTATGGGGTGGAGGTGAGGCTGGTGAATCGGTCTCTGCACCCGAGATCATGCACGGGCCAGGTGCTGGTTTCAACGGTAACTTTGGAACCGCACGGTTATGGACAGGTTACTCCATCACTCCCGACAACGAACTTGAAATGGGATACTCATACGCTGAAGGTACATCTGAAGACACTGCGTTAGCTATTGGCGGCAGCACCCGTTTACAGGGAGTTGATGTTAGCTTCCGACATTTTGGAGACAACGACACCAGGTTGCTGTTGCGTGGTGAGCAGTTCTGGCGCGAAGACCTGCATAACTCGTTGCCTGGCGTAGCCTCTGGATACTACATATATGGTGATTATGCTTGGAACAAATACAACAGCCTGGGCATGCAGTATAGCTGGTCACAGTTCCCTCAAGATAAGGACCTGCATGAATCCGCCGTCTCGTTGATGCTAACCCACCAGTTCTCTGAACAGTATTATCTCAGACTTCAGGGTAACCATGGCTGGCGGCCTGGCTCCGACGCCTATAACGAACTATGGCTGATGTGGGTGTGCGGTATAGGTCCTCATACTCACAACCTAGAGTAGGAAAGAAGGATTATTCGTGTCTATAAGACTTTCATATATAAAATCCGTAATGGTATGTTTGGCCACTACGGCTGCATGTATATCAACTGCAGTATGCGCCAATGCCTCTGTAAATGTGGTGACAGCAACTCCAGAGCTAGCCGATATCGCGAAGTCGGTTGGCGGAAACAGGATTTCGGTCTATTCAGTTGCCAAACCGAATAGGGATTACCATCGTGTAGATGCTCGCCCTAGCGATGTCAGCCGTGTGGCTCATGCGAACCTCGTAATACGGGTAGGTCTCGACCTCGATATGTGGATGGATGCACTTCTAAATGCTTCAGGTAACCGGTCGGTTACTCGCGGCGGCCGTGGGTATGTTGATGCATCAGTAGGCGTGAAGCGGCTTGAGGTTCCGCATGGTCAGATTACTGGGGCATCGGGTGACATCCATGTGGAGGGCAACCCACATTATTTCTACGATCCCGACAACGGCATTGTCATCGCCAGAAACGTCTTGGAGGGGTTGGTTCGCGTGGATCCAAGCGGTAAATCGGCTTATGAATCCAACTATGAGCAGTTCGCCAAAGAGATTCATCGCAGAGTTACCAGTTGGGAGAAAGAACTCGCACCATTCAAAGGACATCGAGTGGTCACTTATCACCAGAGTGCTACCTATTTCCTGCGTCGGTTTGGACTTGTTCTCGGCGGAACCATAGAGGTTAAACCTGGTATTCCACCGTCGGCTTCCCATGTTGCTGAACTCGTTCGCACGATGAAAGAACAGCATACTCAAGCGGTAGTGATTGAATCTGTCTACCCAACTCGGTTCCCTGAGCTGGTAACACGGGAAACCGGCGTTAAGTATCAAGTAGTTCCATACTCCGTTGGCTCTGACAGTGTGCATAACTACTTCGAGCTAATAGATGCGTGGGTTTCGAAATACAAGGCGGCATTGCGCTAGAAAGGTTCATGCAAGCGGCGACATAGCCCGCCTGCATGAAATGATTCGGAAGTGACTGAAATGAATGAACATGAAGGCAATACATTATTGCAGTTCGAAAGCGCAGACTTGGGTTATGGACGCCGGAAAGTCATAGAAAACCTAAATCTGCAGTTGAAACAAGGCGACTTTCTGGGTATTGTGGGCCCGAATGGAACGGGAAAGACGACCATACTGAAAGCAATCCTCGGTATATTAGCCCCGTTAAGCGGTTCTGTGAAAAAGGCTAGCGGGGTTAGGTTTGGGTATGTACCTCAGAGCCAGTCGATTGACGAGGTGTATCCGTTGAGCGTGATGGATGTGGCGATGATGGGCAGATATCCATTACTCAGTATATTCGCCCGGCCAAACCGGGCCGATCGCGATGCCGTGCTGAAGTGCCTTGACCATGTGGGTATAGCTGATTTGGCTGAGCGACCATACCGTGAACTATCTGGCGGTCAAAAACAGAGAACGCTGATTGCCCGTGCGCTGGCATCCAACACACAGGTGTTAGTGCTGGATGAACCCACGAATGACATGGATATCGCGAGTGAACACGCCATTATGGAGCTGTTGCAAAAACTAAATAGAGATCGAAGTATCACCATTGTCATGGTTAGCCACCTATTGAATGTAGTGGCAGACTACGTGAAGACATTGATGTTGGTGAATCGTGACGATCAATCTGCAGGGCGGATTGAGGAAATACTGTGTTCTCAACAGCTCACGGCGATGTATGGTGTTCCAGTAGCAGTGGAAAACTGCGCTGGTCATAGGGTGGTATTGGTAGGTGATGCCGATGTTTAGTGTATTCCATGATCCGTTTATGCAGACGGCATTATTAGGCAGCCTAGTGGTTGGCATCGTGTGTGCCTACCTCGGCGTTTCTGTAGTTCTTCGTCGCGTGGTATTTGTGGGGGCTGCATTAGCGCAGGTCTCTAGTGCAGGGGTTGGTTTGGCTATGCTGCTGGGCTGGAACCCATCTGCGTTGTCACTACTGCTCACGATGGGTGGAGTGGCAGCTTTCTCTGTAAAGCCAAAAGACAAACGGATTACTCAAGAGAGCTTCATCGGTATCGGATATGCGTTAGCGTCCGCATTAGCGGTGCTGTTTGTAGCAAAAAGTGCACAAGGTGAAGGGCACATGCTTGATGTTCTATCCGGCGATGTGCTCACTGTGACCATGCAGCAGGTTTTGCAGATGACAGGGATTGCGATCATCGCTATCGCGTTGCATTCGCTGCTTATCAAACAGTTCCTGTTTTCGGCATATGACCCTGAAACCGCACGGGCTTCCGGCATTAAGTCAGGCGTGTGGGACATGGTCTTCTTTGTGATATTAGGAGTTGTCATCTCGTTGTCAATTCGGCTCGCAGGCACGTTGTTAGTGTTTGCGTTTCTGGTGATGCCCGCAGTGACGGCGCTATTACTGTCACAGAAGATGAAACATATCTATGTCATTGCTATCGGGTCAGCATGTGCTGCTACGGTGATTGGGCTGAGCTTATCGGTCACAAAAGACGTACCGTCGGGTCCGGCCATCGCTGCGGTTTCGTTCGTGATGTGCGCTATCGCTTGGTTGGTTTCACAGTTCAAAAGATAACCACAATTCCGCTTATTCTGTAGTAAATATGCATACACCGGATGGCAGACAAACCAATATTGCCTGCTATCCGGCGTGTGTTCTTTGATGAACCTATGTGTATATCATCAATCATATCATCTAAATGTGAGAACCCCTATGTATATCTGCTTGTATAGTTATTGCCGTCATTCCGTCATCTTTTTGACTTGGAAACAATTTGCCATTTTAACCAACCACAGTGATATGGTACATTCGAATTGTAATATGATATCGTGTTTGGGTTGCGTAGATGAAAGGCATTACATTTCTCCGCATGGGAGGGTAGAGGTAACGGTTTATGAAATGGATTAGTATTTTGGCTGCGGTGCTCATCGCAAAGGCGGCCAGCAGTGCGATGTCATCATCGATTAGTATTGGCCCTGAATTTCCGGTGGGTGTGGGAACACACCAACAAAAGTCATTTGGTACGGCCTATGATGGTACCAACTACTTAATGACGCTTCAAGGCGATTCAAACAGTGCCTGGGCTATTGGCGCTCAGTTTATTTCGTCTACAGGAGCGCTTGTTTCAACACCGATCTCGCTGCAAAGACAAGGTGATACCCCTACCGTGGCGTTCGATGGAAGCCGTTATCTGATGGTGTGGACCGACTATGCAGCGACCCCCAATGATGATGTGTGGGGCTGTTTCATCAGCAAAACAGGAGTAAAATCAACACCATTCGCCATTTCCACCGCAACTGGACGTCAGGTGGTTGCTGGTATTGCCTTCGACGGCACAAATTACCTCGTGGTATGGACGGATTTCCGAAATGACACCGTTGATAATTCAAAGGGTGATGTGTATGGTCAGCTGGTCTCAAAATCCGGTGCGTTGGTCGGAGCGGAAATACCAATCTGCAACACAGTAAACAGTCAACGCGATCCTTATGTCATATTTGATGGTCAGAAATACGCTGTCGTGTGGATGGATAAACGCGGAAATAACCCAAGTATCTGGGCTGTTTACGGATGCCGTGTAAATACAGCCGGCGGGGTACAAACACCAATGAAAATCAACCAAACTGACTGTCTACATAGCCAGAACCCTATTGGTCTTGCATGCTTCAACAACCGATATATGGTGGTGTGGGGTAAAGACACTTCGGCTGATGGTATCAACCCAAGTTGGGATATCTACGGACGCGTGTTGGGTACCGATGGCACTATGGTCACCGACGAGTTTGTGATCGCCTCGGGTGACGGCAGTCAAGCATTCCCGGGTGTTGTTACTGATGGCAACCGATTTATGGTTGGATGGACTGACTTAGCATCACCGAATGCAGCAGTGATGGGACGTTCATATTCATATGACGGAATAGAATATGGCCCAACATTCCCGTTAGTGCGGGGAGAGGGGCCGCGTCTTCTCAGCGCAGCAGCATATGCTGGCGACAAGTTCCTACTGACCATCTGTGAGGGATTGGCTGTTGACGAGTGGACTACATCCGATGCTTACGGCATTTTAATCGATCCTGCGGGCGGCAGCGGCACCACACTTGATGTCTCCGTAGATCCCGGTGCTGGTTACCTTGGCAAGCTCAGTGATACATTACTGAGTTACCAACTAACCGGAAACCAGAGTTATAGTGGCACATTATCGCTCAATGATGATGGTAAAGCGCTGGTTAACGGCGTGACGCCTGGTACTTACAACCTGCATATCGGTGGAAGCCACTGGTTAGGGCGCACCATCACGAACACTGTAGTAAATGGCATTAGTCAGGTGAATGTGGCATTGACTAACGGCGATGCAGACGGTGACGGTCAGGTAAACCTGTTTGACATGGTGGTATTGGACCAGAATTTCGGCAAGGCAACCGCCATGGCTGATCTTGACGGCGATGGTCAAGTGAACCTGTTTGACTACGTGATCATCGACCAGAACTTCGGAGCACAATCCGACTAGCTTACCTAGTCAACAGGACGCATTGACAGGCGACATCATGAAGCCCTCGGTATTGTATGAGATATGATTCATATATTACCGAGGGCTATTGCTTGTACCGGCTAGTATGAGCCAACTGCAACATTGCATCCATATGCTGGCCGGAGTGAAGCGACGCAGGCTGTTACCGATAAGCAGGGCGGGTGAACCAATCCACGGCATCATGGCTATTTTGCAATTGGCTCGTATAATAATAGGGACTATAACGAGCCGTTAAACTCTTCGGTTCGGCTAGATTAGTAAAAATACAAAGTGTATCGGATAGGGGTATCAATGAGCTTAATACGTAAATGCCTTGCCCTCTGCTGTGGAGCGTTAGTGCTGTCAGCAGCGGTGATGACTCATGCTGACCCGTTGTTAACCCAACTTCCGCAGTTGAGGGGGTAATATGGCCCATTTTGTGCTTAGGGG
>CAZFLA010000048.1:0-23056 GCA_964519405.1 uncultured bacterium | reverse complement strand
AGCCCATCAAGCGTCTCGCACCTTTTCAAAAAACACTTTGGACAATCATTTAAGCAGGCGTTTCTTGAGATGAAGCTGGAATATGCAGATGAACTGCTTCGCAGTGCCTCAACAAACTCAGTCACACAGGTTGCGGAAGCTGTGGGCTATGACGACCCTCAGTATTTCAGTCGGTTATACAAAAAACACCGCGGTATCGCCCCCAGCATGTCCAGACCAACTCCCGGGGAAACACAGCACGCAAAGTAACTGCGTATCAACACGCAGTTTCAACCATAAGCAATGCCGCCATGGTCGGATGAACCATGACGGCATTGTATCAGGGCAGGCAGCCTTACACCATTTGTTGGGTGCGGTTGATGATCATGTCTTGCCACTGCTTGTTCAGCGTCGCAAAACGTGCGCTCCAACCGGCTACTCGCACCGACAGGTTAGGATATCTATCAGGATGCTTCTGTGCTTCCATTAATATGGCGGAGTCAACCACATCGATATGCAGGAAACATCCACCCATCTTCTGGAAGCTCTTTAGCAGACTAACCATTGACTGAATGCCCTTCTCGCCCTTGACACTGCTAGGCATTATCTTGAGCTCAAAGGCACCGATACCAGGCATGTTGGTGTAGTCCATTTTGCAGTAACTGCATAGCGCCGCAGTCGGTCCGCATTTATCGGAACCAGGTGACGGCGAAAAGTTGGTTGCTAGGATATCGCCAGCATGATGTCCATCTGGAGTCGCCTTACGCTGAGGGCTCCACTCCAATTCGCGTCCGAATGTGCTGATTCCAGCGGGCCGAAAGACGCCCTTGCGGAATTTGGTCTCTGCGACGAGTGAGGTAAAGCTATTGTATACCCTCTTAACCATCGCATCGGCTTGTTGGTTGTCGTTGCCGTATGATGGAACACGGCTAGCCAGCAGCCGTCTCAGGCTCTCATTATCACGCCAGTCATTGCGGATGGCTGTCACCAAGTCGTCCCAGCTCACCAGCTTTGCATCATACACGGCCTGTTTGATGGCCATCAGGCTATTGGCTGTATCAGCCATACCTCCTGCATGACATGCAAGTTGGTAGTATTTTGCGCCACGGTTGTTGTAGTCGGCAGCATTTTCTATGCACCCCTCGGTGAATATCGAGGGCACAGTAGCTGGGCTGCCGCCCACCATCCATCCATCGGCGACTTCGTGATGCCACTTCACATGGGTGCCTAAACGCCGTTCAAATGCGTCGTACAGTTTATCGAAGTCAGCATATTGCGGGATCGGGCCAGTCGTGCTTTGAACCCCCATCACTTCCTGAAGAAGCTGCAAGGTGTCAAAAGGAACATAGGTGAATGCGGTCTTGCCCGGAACCAACACTTCCCAACAGCCATCATTCGTAAAGTTGCGAGCTTCCTCGATTGGGTAACCCAGTTTGGTCATAGCTTCTATGACCACCGGTTCGTTGTATGTGGCGATGATCCCACCGCCCAAGCGCTGCACCTGTGCAATACGCTTAAGAAGCAACTCAGGTGTATGAGGGTTCAGCCGAACAGCGATCGGGAAATCGCTCATTCGTAGCTCTTCAACCACATCAAGCACTAGGTAAGTAACCGGGTTGGTGACATCCTGCTCGCGCTCGTCGATACCACTCAAGATGATGTTTTGATAGAATTGAGCGTCACCACTGCCTGGGCCAACAGGACGCGTCCATTCCGCACCCATCAACCAGAAGTGGGCCACTAGTTCGCGTGCATCATCAAGCGTGATTGCACCGGACTTTAGGTCTTTGGCGAGTAATGGACCAAGCATCTTGTCAAATCGCCCGATGCCGCTCCAGTTACCACATAACCGTGTCCATGCCCACATTAAGTGCAGCGACAACACACCCTCGAAAAATGAGGTTGGCGCATGCTCAGGAACACGCTGCATCGCTTTAACGATCTGCATAGCTCCTTTCGCAGCCGCCAGTTCCATATTACGCTTGTGCCAGGCGTTATATGCATCGAGGCAGATACGCATGGATTCCAGGTAGTCTCGCTGATTGGTGCTAAGGTCTGAAGCCTTTAGACGTGCTTCCAGCTTAGCTCGGATACCGCTAAATCCCGACTTCAGTGCCTGCTCATACCCGATTGTGGTATGGCTCACACTCGATTGGTTATATAGAGGCACGATATGCCCTGCTGCTTCAACAACCGTAGCGCTGCCAATCAACCGCATACCATCTTCATATCGAAGCGGAGCGTTCTCTGAGATAAGGCGCACGCACTGAGCGTATTTCATATACTCGCTCATGTTTTTGACATCGAGCTTATCTTCGAGTTTGAACGGCAGCGACGTCATCTCACGGCCCCACTCACCTTTGACCGCCTTCGTAGCTAAGCGTATGGTGTCGTCGCACAACCGCATTTGGTGCGGCAATGTGCAAACCTGAGTTTCAAGCTCGCTTAGATTTGGTAATGATCCATTGGCGCTTGTGTTTTCTTTTGCTGACGCCATCTTTACAGCTCCTATCATTCCTGCTCCAATAGCAGTTGCACTAGATAGTAGAAACTTGCGTCGATCCATATAGGCCTCCATTTGTGAAGCAATAACAGTGATCTGACCCCACCCTTTCGTTGATAAGGTCAGATCGATAGGCTAGTTTGTGCAGCCAGGCATCACCCAACCATCAGGACGTGCACCGAAGTTCCACGCTTCCCAGTTACACCTAAGTGCTGTCAGCTTTTTGTGACCAGCGTGGCCATCCATATATGAGATATTGATGCCTTCATTATGGCGGTAGCTAATAATTCCATTATTCAACCCGATTAAGGTCAACTTATCACCGGATTTGGTAACTGTGTTCCAGTTATCCCAAGCTGTGTTGAAGTGTGTGTAAAAAGTATCGCTTCCTTCAAGCACTGCGATGGTCTGCGTGGGGTTATCCGCATCGCTTTCGCTCACAGGATAGCTATATTTGCCGTTATATGCCTCTAGAGTTCCCTCTGGAAAGTGCCAACCAGGGGTTTCATTCATGGCATATGTTGTGGTCATCAACGCACCAGGATATGCACCAGCGTTTGCCACATACCAATCAACAATCCATTGGACATTAGCGCGGTCTTTTACGGCAGGACATGCAAAGATAGCTCGTGACTTTGCATACGGCAGTATTTTGTTAGCCCAGCAAACATTATCTAACTTGCCGTCACCAGTCACATCCTGCGTCCAGTCATAAACACTCACGTAGTTGTTATCAAAGTCATCAGCATATAGTCTCATGGCCATGCCTATCTGTTTCACGTTGCTTAGGCATGCACTCTGCTTTGCTTTTTCGCGGGCTTGGGCAAAAACAGGGAAAAGAATGGCGGCTAATATAGCTATAATCGCGATAACCACCAATAGTTCAATCAAAGTAAACCCGTTGCGCTTCATTGATATCTCCTATTGCCGGAGGGTATATAGTTATCCGGCGTATATATTACTTCTGCCGTAAATCAAAAGGGAATAACATAAACAAAGTGGACAGCCCATGTATTTTCTTGCAAATCGGGCCGCGGCAACGGATAATAGTCGGTAGATGAGGTGACCTATGCCATATAATCTTAGAGTTATGCTTGGGCCTGAGGTACAAAGCATTTTCGACAACTTCAGCGCGTGCTTTAACATACGCATCCAGTTTTTTGATTACACCGGACAGATACTGAGCGTCGGCCAGAACAGGCCAGACGAGGTGTTTTGTCGGTTGGTTCAGAAGCAACTCTATGGAAAACAGGCATGTACAGATCAGGTCCATTGCGCCTGCGCGAAGGCTATCAACACCCGCTCGATGGTCTGCTACACCTGCCATGCGGGGTTAGCTGAAGCCATCATCCCGATTTTTCACCAAGAGCAACTTCTGGGCAAGGTGTTCATCGGTCAGTTCCGCTGTATTGAAAAAATCCCACAAAAGGTGCTGGATGATGCCGGTTCACCGGAGTTAAGAAACTCGCTTCAAGATGCCTTTGATGAGCTGCCCTATGTTCCGCAGGACCGCATCGACAATATTCTAGGCATACTGAGCACTTTGGTCGGTTACATCGTCACCCAGCGTATGGTTAGTTTCGAGCTTGATAGTGTGGTGCAGCAACTCGTCGATTTGCTTGATGCCAACATCGGCCGATCGCTCACCATCGAAGAGGCCGCACAGGCTGTAGGAAAAAGCCCATCAAGCGTGTCGCACCTGTTCCGAAAACAGTTTGGCCAGTCATTTAAGCAAGCATTTCTTAGCTTTAAGCTCGCTCATGCCGATGTTTTGTTAAAGACCCAGCCTGAGATGACGGTAAAGCAGGTTGCCGAGGCCGTTGGTTATGATGACCCCCTGTATTTCAGCCGACTATACAAGAAATACCGAGGAGTCACACCGAGTGCCATCAAGGCAGAAGAAGCGGCCATCCTCTAGCGCGTATAATCTGGCAGGATATTTGGTAACATAGTGTAAACTGACTTATCAATTAGCTATGACGGCCAAAGGAGTATCTGCGATGCTGCTCACCTCATTACTGCCAGTGATTTGTGTTCTTATGGTGCTGCTATTCGCGCCAAAACGGCTGCGCGCCCAAATCAACAACATGGTATACAATCCCGGTTTTGAGGTGCTGAGCAACAACAACGCTGATGGCTGGAGCAATTTTACCGCCGCAGATGCCGAACGCTTTGAAGTGAGTAACGACGAGGCGTTTACCGGCAGATACTCCATGCATCTGCTAAGCCCAGAGAACAAAGTCTGGTCGCCTCTGTTTTCGAAGATGCTCACACTCTCCTCAGGCTCGGAATACACCTTGTGTGCCTTCTGCAAATCCAATTTGGTTGATGCCGAGATGGTGTTCGCACTGCGTGAGGTCGATGCCGCAGGCCAATCGGTGATATTCCAACAGGTCGCAATACCACTGCATTCCGGCTGGACATATGTGTCTTCGACTTTCAAAGTCAGTGCGACGACCACATCCGGACAGATATTCCTTATGCTGCGCAATGGAATTGGTGAAGCGTGGATTGACGACATCCTGCTAACACCAGGCAAACCCGATGAGCTAAAGCAATACGCCGCACGAAAAGCCAATCCCGCTATACCGCCGCGCAGTATCGCAGCGCTTGTCGCTGGCAGGAATCTGCTGCCCGATCTGCTGAACAAATCGGGCAAGATATCGGATGAATGGGTATTTACCGCAGATAACCCCAGGCAGTCGGTATCGGTGGATCTAACAACCCGCCTATGCGGTATGAACTCCATCTGCCAGAAACATAAAGATGGCGGTGTTCCAGGAAGCTGGCTGACACTGCGAAATGCGCTTCCGGTTCGGTCTGGATCACGACTTCAGTTTTCCGCATGGATGCGCACATCGGGACACAGTAACTGGACTGGTGTACCGGTTGACCGCGCCAAACGCGACGAAGGCGCATGCATTAAGCTGCAGTATCTTGATGATAATATGCAGCCCGTCAGCGATCACTGGAGCCGAACGCTGCAGACCTCCGGCGAGTGGCAGCGCGTGCAGGCGGAGGGCAAGGCACCAGTCACGGCATCATATGTGAATGTCGCACTGTTTCATGGTGATCTGCTTGGCAGCAGTTGGTTTGCTGGCGCTAGGCTGGAACTAGCCGCCGACAAAGACGACGCGGCGACCTCATGGCGGCTTCCTAAGGACAGCCTAAAGCCCAGCGCTCTTCCCCCGAACTTCTTGGGCACAGCTGTGCTTGCAGCAGCACCCGACAGCAATGAGTTGGCGATACTTATCCGCAGTAAGCAAGAGCTGCAGTTTCCGCCAGTTGACAACTCATTTCCGGGCAGCTACAGAATCAGCGGCCAGATCAAGGGATCAGCCCATGTGGTCTTCACCCTACGATGCTACGACATCAAAGCCAACCTCAGCTCACAGACAACTGCCAGTGTTGACGCTGTGCAGAGTGGGCAGAAATGGCAGTATGACTACCAGCCAGACGTCAATTGTGCATGGTTCACCGTGACCGCTTCGTGTTCCGATGGCAGCGCAGCGCTTTGGGAGTTCCACGCGAACAAGCTGACAAGCATCAGCCTAAGTGACTACATGGCTGCTCCCCCATCCACCAAACTGGCTGACCATTATTCGGGCGGATCCGCCATGCCTTCCGCGAAATGCGTGATGCGGGGCAGCATGCCTGTGATGACCGTCAACGGCAAGGCGATTAACTTCAACCAGTATTGGTTCGAGCATGTGCCGCATGACCGGGTGATAGAAAGCTGCCGCGAAGGGCAGCTTGTGATGGCTGTCATAGCAGACCGCATCGACTGGTCTGTCCAGCCGGCCACAGTAGATACTCAGGCGCTGGATGCACAGATTGATGCGGTGCTCAGTCGGTATCCAGAGGCGTATATCACCATCACGCCGGACACCACAGCATCAGAACACAGTTCGAAACCATGGGCGGCTTACCACCCCTCGGAACGATACATCAACGAGCTTGGCGAACAGATGGTACCAGGATACAGCGGGGAACCTCGCTACTTTCCGTCGATGGCATCGAAAGCTGAAAAAGGACAGGATGGTTGTCGTCAGCGATGATATGCTGAAGCTGCTCGTAAACCATGTCAAAAGCTCGAAATATGCCTCACGTGTGATCGGCTTTCAACTAAGTCCATATGAATGGTTTCAATGGGAGTGGATGCGCTCGCGAATGGACGTAAGCACCCCCATGAAGACCGCATTTCGCCGATGGTTGACGCAGCACTACCGCGATGATGCATCGCTGCAGAAAGCATGGCATGACACTTCAGTCAACCTGAGCAGCGCGGAGATACCATCCACAGAAAAGCGGTCGGCAACACTCGATGGTGTCTTTCGGAACCCTAAAACCAGCCAGGATGCCATCGACTACGCGCGATTCTATAATGAGCTGATCGCGGATGTGCTCGCCCGTCAAGCAGGCACCATCAAGAAGGCTGCAGGAACACCCACCTTGGTGGGCAGTTTCTATGGCTACATCACCACCATGATCGACGGCCCTTCACGGCAGAGCTCCGGCCACCTCGCGCTGCACAAACTGGTCAGCAGTAAGCAAATCGACTACCTGTTGGCACCTAGCGACGGCTACATTTTCGACCGCGAGATCGGCGGTACGGGCGGGTATATGAGCACCATCGATACCTGCCGCCTTAACGGCGTGATGTGGGTCAACCAACCAGACTTCCGCACCCATTGGGCGGCAGATGACATGGCGAGAACAGAGACGATCGTGGATGATGTTGAGCTGCACATGCGTGAGTTCGCCATGAACCTCACAGCGCATACCGCGCAGCAATTCCTGGACTTCTCGCAAGGTTACTCGCTGGGCGACCGACGGTTTGGACAAATGCTAGCCCAGCAAGAAGCTATCTATCAGTTCGCTCAATCGCTGGAGCTTGAACCAGATATCAACCAGATGGCTGTGGTCATCAGTGAGACCGCGGCTGACTATGTCGGCACACAGCAGGTGATGATGGACGGAGGTTTGGTTTACCATCAGCGCCCGCTATACTACAGAACCGGCATGCCGTTCACTAACTGCCTAACCAGCGATATTGAGAAGCTGGCTGCAAGGAACTATAAGATATGGGTGTTTCCGAATATATTCCACCTGACGCCAGAGGAACAAAAGCTCATTAAGTCGGTCTGCATGAAAAAGGGTAATGTGGTCGTGTTTGTCTATGCACCTGGCTATGTGGCAGCATCTCCGGCGGCGGCGAACATCGGTCAGTTCACTGGTATCGCGGTGCAGCCGGTGACATTAACCGACGCGCGTGTGACAATCACTGCCGACAAGACGGCTTACATCCACGAATCATCGGATATCCGTTACGGTCACTCACCGAAGTTTCCTTGGTCGCCGTTGTTCGCAGTGGCAGACAGCAAAGCCACTGTATTAGGGCGTTATTCCGACGGGCATGTGGGCCTTGCTGCGCGTAATGTAGATGGATGTCATGTTGTCTATTCGGGAGTAGGCATGCTGCCCCCGGCACTGCTTCGCGACCTAGGCAGATTAAGCCGATCGCATGTATACCTCAGCACCAATGACGCCGTTTATGCCAGTCATCATTTCATCGCGGTTCATGCCCGTTCAACTGGCGTGAAGCATATCTCTTTGCCCCGACGCTGTGATGTATATGAGCTAACATCCCGTCGCACAGTTGCCAGAAACAGGAACACATTTGCGGTATCCATGGAGGCCTTCACCACCAAGCTGTTCTACCTTGGAGACGCCGCGCGAGCTGAGGCGTTCTTTCGGAGCAGCAAGAGGTAGTATCGCCTATATGCCCCGCATATAGAACGTTGCAATTGCGCTGCAGTTGTGGCTGCCAGCCAACGTGCTGCGCATGTATGCACAGAACGCTGGTAACCCTCAACACAATAGCAGAGTTCGGATATAATACATTAGGTAACACCCCGGATAATCCCTAATCTTTTTTACCGGAACGCGTTGTGCTACACCTGGAGGCAGCCCTTTTGGAGAAGTTCGAAATCACTGGCGGCAATCCCCTAAAGGGCGATGTCGAAGTGAGCGGAAGTAAAAACGCCACGCTGGCAATAATGGCAGGAGCGTTACTCTCATCAGAGCCGGTCATCCTGAAGAACGTGCCTCGGATCTCTGACACCACGCTAATGGTATCGATGCTTCGGCACCTTGGGTGCGAAGCCGATTGGGTTACCCCTCGCTCATTATTCATCGATGCCAGCCGCATTCTGCATATGGAAGTTCCCGCAGACGAAGCCACCAAAATGAGGGCCAGCTTTCATGTAGCCGGTCCTTTGCTGGCGCGCTGCGGATACGCACGTTTGCCTCTTCCGGGCGGATGCAACATCGCCAAAGGCGGTCGTCCTGTAAACTTCCACGAAAAAGGCCTGAAGTTATTAGGTACTCGTGTAGATGATGACGGCAATTTCATCTCTTTTGAAGCTCCGCAGCTAGTTGGATCCACGATTTTTCTGGAGTTCCCGAGTGCAGGCGCGACTGAGCACCTGATGACAGCCGCGGTGCTTGCCAAAGGAACCACGATCATTGAGAACGCCGCACAGGAGCCTGAGGTTGTTGATCTGGCTGCCTTCCTAACGGCTATAGGAGCACATATCGTTGGCGCCGGAACACGGCGAGTCATCATTGAAGGTGTGCCTCGGCTGAAAGGCGGCGAACACACCATCATCACAGACCGTATGGAAGTGGGCACCTTCGCATTGGCTGCCGCAGCCACTCGCGGCTCCGTGCACATCGTCAACGCCGATCGCCAAGCGCTGGCTCCTGTCACAGCAAAACTGCGTGAAGCCGGCGTGATTGTGGAAAACATGCCCACTGGCGGTATCCGCGTGCAGTGCACCGATCGCCCGCTGCCCATACACCTGCGGACTCATCCGCATCCGGGTTTCCCCACCGACATGCAGCAGCCGATGGGAGCATTGCTGGCCACCGCAAAAGGCACATCTGTCATCACCGAAGGCGTTTATGACCAGCGCTTCAACTACACCAAACACCTGCGTAAAATGGGTGCTGATGTAACCATCGGTGAACGCACAGCCGTTATCCGCGGAGTAGATCGGCTTCAAGCCGCCACTGTTCAGGCCGTTGACCTGCGAGCAGGCGCAGCCATGATCATCGCCGCGCTGAGCGCCGATGGCACAAGCATTATTGAAGACATTGAACACATCGACCGCGGTTACTCCTCGATCGAAAAAAAGCTGAATCAACTAGGCGCGAAGATCATCAGGCTGCAAGTGCCCGAACCTGTCGCCGCGTAGTTTATATAAGACCATTAAGAGAGGCCAAACCATGTTAAGAATGACCCCAGAGTTGGGTATTGATCTTGGAACAGCCAATATCCTTGTTTATATGCGAGGAAAAGGCGTTGTCATGAACGAGCCGTCGGTTGTGGCTATCTCAGCGAGTAACAAAAAAGTGCTTGCTATTGGTGAGGAAGCCCGCTTGATGCTGGGCCGCACACCTGGCAACATCATCGCCACTCGGCCGATGAGCGAGGGCGTGATCGCCGATTATGCCACCACCAGAAAGATGCTGGAGCACCTGATCTTTAAGGTGTGCGGTCACCGTCGATTTTTCAAACCCAAAGTACTTGTGTGCGTGCCCAGCGGGGTCACCCCTGTGGAACGCCGCGCCGTCATCCTAGCAACCCGGGAAGCCGGAGCTGGTGAGGCATATACCATTGAAGAGCCGATGGCTGCTGCAATAGGCGCGGGCTTGCCCATCAGCCACCCTGGCGGCAACATGGTTCTAGACATCGGCGGAGGCACCAGCGACGTCGCGGTGATCTCGCTGGAGGGTATCGTCATTCGCGGATCTGTGCGCGTTGGCGGCAACAAGATGGACGATGTGATTATTCGATACATCCGAAACCAGTATAACCTGATGATTGGCGACCGAACCGCTGAAGAGATTAAAATCCGCATCGGCAGCGCCTATCCGCTGGAGCAGGAACTGCAGATGGAAGTGCGCGGACGCGACCTTATTGCCGGTCTGCCAAAAACAATCTCTATCAGTTCAGAGGAGATCCGCGAGGCGCTTCAGGAACCGGTGAACGCCATGGTGGAAAAAGTGAAGTCCGTTCTGGAGATCACCCCACCTGAGCTGGCCGCAGACATCATCGAACGAGGCATCACGCTAACCGGCGGCGGCGCACTGCTGCGCGGGTTAGACCGCCTTATCGGCAGCGTTACCGGCCTGGAAGTGCATGTTGCCGACGACCCGCTAAGCTGCGTGGCCATTGGCTGCGGGCGCGCGTTGGAGGAGTTTGGAGCCATTCGCGAGAGCAGCGTGATCCTGGGCGACCAATACTAGGTTATTCAAAAGAACAGCCCTGGGCATCCTTTTGGACGCCCAGGGCTGTTTGTTATTTGGTGAGCAGAAATCCCCGCAGTTGCCCGTTAACAACGGCACTGCCAGCAACATCACCAGCACTGTTTATGCAACTTGCTTCAGATAATACCCATCCTTCAGGTAGAGAGCACAATGTGTCTAGCTCTACCATCTGGCCTTCGCGCCAAATGACTGCGCGGTATCCCTTGTTTGCAACTAATGCATGGCCTGCTATCACTCCGTCTGCGTTCACCGCAAACGCTTCACTATAGCCTGCTCCAACATCGGGCAGCATATTAAGTGAACCGTTCGTCCATGCGGCGGCTTGCCCTCTGTGCCTTTCTAACTGAACATACCCAACAACAACACCGGTCGGTGATACGCCATTAGCACAGCCGCCAAAACCGGCATCGGATAATAGGCTAACACTAGTGCCGCGCCATACTGCGGCTCGTTTGGTGGGGCCGGGCTGCACTTCCATGTTCACATCGTTTACCCATCCCACCTGCAGATTTCCGTTAGCGGCTTTTACACTGCGCTCCACAGGTGTCGCATCTTTGGCCATTACAGGCAGTCCGCTGCCTGTATTAACCAAATCCGGCATATCAACCCGCTGTCCATTACTCCACTTAAACGGCACCTTATCGTTCATATCCAGGGCAACGACACTGCCGTCATCAAGCAGTTCAACTGGCTTCACTAATGGGCCAAGGTCTACCAAAGTGCCAGCCAATAGGCTGCAGCTGCAGCTAAGCAGTGCCAGACACGCATACTTCGTCATCAGTTTCATATCTCAGCTTCCTCCTAGTTATCGCCGGCTGCACCAAAGTGCATGTCGATAATGGTGTAGTCAAAACTATTAACACTTAAGCCCCCGTCCAGGTCGGCCATGAAGTTCCAACTTGGGTCGCCGGGTACAGTGCCGTATGCGTTATCCAACACCACATAGTCAAACAGGTTCACACTGTTACCGCCGTCAGCGTCACCGTTCGTCAACGACAGATTACATGTGGTATTGCCTGTAACACTAAGAGAGCTCTTTTTCTTTAGCCAGCGCGGTACGGTTACCAGCATCTCCATACTGCCCTCATACTCAGTAAGGAAACTATATGCACCGGTTGAGTTGAGTATTGCACTGCTAGTTTGAAGAGGCGTGCCGTCTGTGCGTCGCAGCAATATACTAGCCGTTAACCCATTGATGCTGCCTGTGTAGTTACCTAGAGTGAGTGTGCCGCTGATGGTCTTCCTAATGGTATAAACAGCATCACTACGCAGGCTGGGTATTGTAGCCGATTTGAATGCGCGCGCTTTGACGGTGGTATTTGTATTCACCGAAATCGGTGCCGTATACTGCGTGCTGGCCTCTGTCGGTTCGCTGCCGTCTGTGGTGTATCGGATGGTGGCTCCAGTGGTAGCACAGGAAATGCTCACGCTCTGTGTGCCGGTATAGGTACCCGGAGCTAGACTAAATGTCGGTGCAGCGACAACCGTTAGGTAACCTGAGATAAGTTGTTGCTTTCCTTCTTGTCCAGTTCCTGCAAACAGTAATTGGTTATTGTACTCAGTTAGGGTGATATCATCTATTGGGCATATGATTATGTTGTCCCGTGAAACCAATACACCGTCTGATGTATAACAGCATAATTTGTTCTGTCCACCATCACTCAACCATAATAATATACTGCCGTCGCTTCTATACATGCAGCCATGGAATGCACTAAATTTTGTCTCATTCCATAAGGTAGCCACATGGCTATATCCGTTCGTTGTAAATCGATATAAGTCAACAGAGCCGTCTACATATTCTTCGTTTATTGTATTCTCTTCGGATTTGATGACCATTGATACACTGTCTAAGTTTTCTTTCGCAGCTAATACAAAATACTCACCTTTATTTGAGGTAAAACTAGTCACGATTTGTCCGCTGTCCAGATTTATCCACTCGTAAGTTGCATCACCACTCACAGTTAACACATATGGTACTCCCTGCAAATGGGCTATTGGATCATCCGTTCTATCTTTATCACATCCAAACTGATGTCCTTCGGATACCAAGTCTCCAGTTTGTCTATCAATGCAGAATGTATATAACTCGCCTTTATATTCATATCCAACTGCAGGCGCAGTCTGATCTTGATATATGTGACCGTATGTCTTGTTTAAGAACCTGTAGTGACTACCATGAACGTCGACGTATGATAAGTTGTTTAAGTTGTCATCCACGTTAGGAATATTACAACTCCATTTCAAGCTGCCGGTTGATGTATAACACTTGATGACACCAGATGTACCATCAATTTTCATCATTTTCACCAAAATATCGCCCTGTAATGAAACGACAGCTACTCCCTGATACTGATTAGGGTCTAACATTTGGTGCCAAATGACAGTACCTGTTGGGCTCACACAAGCGATGAATGGCGTCCTGCAGTTAGGCTGAGCGCCCCATAAATCACCGTCTGTATATACGCATGCGATCAAATTACCATCTGTGTTCACACCAAAAATACCAATTTCATCGAAAGCACTGCTGCCGAAAGTCGTTGACCATAGCCTTTGACCATTCGGACCAATTTTAGCTATAAACGCATCACTCCCACCTTGCTTAACACCCATGTAACCATCAGTATCCACACCACCCACCATAATTCCATCACCGACAGGTGTCAAACCAAATGAAATTCCGATTTCGGTAGTTGAGCTGCTATCAGGAGTCGCATAGATAATTGGTGTTACCTGCGAATCTAGTGCATGACAAATCGTAAAAAGCCCAACAAATACAAAACAGGCTAATATAGCAAATATCACTTTGTTTTTCATGGCTTACTGTCCGCCTTTACATAGAAATAATCCGGTATTGGTCGAGATGATTCTGCTATTGGATTAAAAGCACATCCACTACCATTATAAGCTCTTTCACTACCGAAGGAATACCATGACTGTTGACTTCCGCCCCCATCAAGATTATAAGCGTATCGCACCTTAAACACACGTTCAACTTTGTCTGGTTTTAAATATTCATTCATTCTTACTGCTAGTTCAGATGAAACAAAGTCTTTCATTTCTTTTACAGTTTTACCTACTTTACTAGTTAAAAGAAGCACATCAGCCCCCGTACGTTTAATCTCTTCATGCGAGAAGCTCACTACCAATATCGATCTGTAAGCTGAATCGTTATTGTCACCCTTAACTCTTTCTCCATCGATAACAATAGGCCATAAAGGGAGTATTATCTGTTCGTAATTAAGATTCCAGCCATAAGGTACACGCCTTTTCGTCAAAAGTCTTCCTCGAGGAATAGGTTGCCGACTAAAGGTAGAGCCAACTTTATTGAACATGAACACATCACTATCATGATTTTTAGAGGTATTCAGCGGAACAATATACGGAGGATCAGTCTTTATCCACGATTTTGACTTACTTTTTATGGCATATGTGCTTTCAGACGGTAGTGTTAATGATTTTCCAAAGTTATCGAAAAAGTTTCCGTTTATCGTAGCTTGAACGATTTGCCAAGAAGGATTAGCATATACACTTGCAATTTTGCTTTTTTGATTTTGCACACTGGCTTTATTGCAATTAACCCATTCTTTAGTAATACGATGTGCATACTCAGCTCTACACCATGCAGCCTGCCAATCTGGACCTAATTCAGTATCAAGCCACACGATCGGTAAATTTGGACATATAGCATTAATCGATATAGCGTATTTGTTTGAGTGCCATCTACATGTATTTGCATGTTGGTCTTCAGCAGTAACCAAAAACCGCCATGTACCAGTATCATCCATAATCGAACAAGGTATCGGCACAACGACCTGATGATATGTGCCAGTTGCACTTGTATTACATCCATCATATGTTTGATTGTGTGTTATACATTTCAATGATGATAAAGGTAACTCATAAACCTTATTTAAATCGGGATTATATAACTCAATCTTACTAGCATTTGATGCTGATATCGAGGTGCCATCCTTTAGTCCGTAACATCTTATATAGTATATGATATCGTCATCAGTATTATCGGTAGTAGTTTTATTGTCATATCCTGCAAATTCGACATCATATTGCTGCTGTCCGCTATTATCTACCCCACGAAGTACGCTCAGCGTTTCACTGCGGTATTTTATCGTATCACCGGGGGGCGAACCGGCTTGCATTCGAGATGCAACAATATCAAAACTGTATAACCCACGATGAACGGCATTTCCAGAATTGTCCTTACCATCCCACGTAAATGTGACCGTATCCGGATTAGCTATTGTTTGTTGAATTGAACGCACTAAAACTGGTGTTCCGGTTTGGCTGTCCGTAGCACTAGCGCAATCGTATATATTAAGAGTAGCAGTTATGTTCACATTATCTAAAGCCTTGCCATATATCGGCACACTAATGGATGTACTGGTTTGGGTTGTGTCGTCTAACCATTTAATAATCTCAGTATTCGCATTACCGAAACTCAGGTTGTTCACCGTTACTGACCGGGTATATTCTTCCCAGCTTCCTCCAGTAACCTGCAGCCTTAGCTTGAGAGTATAAGCACCATTGTAAATTCCTAGTGTGGCCCAATCGTAGTTTACCGAGTAGAAGTATGCCATTGGCGGCATACTACCGGTATTCGTTATGGCAGTTGTTAGCAGTGTACTTGTACCGCTTGATGTTTCTATTGCCAATAACTGCGATGCGGTGATGTTGGTTGTAGCTGTGATTGATATTGATACGTTGTTCGTTCCCGAAATCTCCCCAGCCGGCGGGTTATTCCAGGTTACCAGAGACGCATTTGCCGTATTTGCCAGAAATGCGCACAGGATCATCAATACTGCAAAAAAACGATCCGTCTCCCTTTCATACTTTAAGAACGCCCTCCAAGTTTGGATACTTACACTGTGAGTTTACCTTGCGCTTTTGTACGTTTGCAATAGAATTCCCAGGTATTTTGAGGTATTTTCTGGAAATATTTTAGTTCTACTGTCATTTGTGTATTTCTCGTTACATTAATGTGCGTTTTATAGTAATAATACACCATATTAACGAATCGCTGTGTAATATCTCCATGGTATACACTTTGATTATGAACTGCATGGTAAATCGATATAAAAACGGGATATATTGATGCTGTTATTTGTGGCAGTTGCTTGATCACTCATTCGATTATAACGTTCCCTCTATGTGACCTTGGATCTATTTACTTTGTTTGCTTGCAGTGGCTCTCCGCAGCTTATACGCCGCATCACTGCGCAGGCTGGGCAGTGTAGCTGTTTTAAATGCACGCGCTTTGACGGTGGTGTTGGTGCTGATTGACAGCGGTTTTGAATATCGCTTACTTTTTTGGGTTGGCTCGCTGCCGTCTGTAGTATAGCGGATGACAGCACCTGTGGTAGCACAGGAGATACTTACGCTCTGCGTGCCAGTGTATGTTCCTGGTGCTAAACTGAATGAAGGTGCCGCCACGGTGGGCAGCGTGGCAATGTAGTAGTTTTGTTCATCATTACTCATATTGATTTGGCTACCAAACATAAATGTGCCCATTACATACGCCGATTCAGTATATTCTGGCAAGGTATACCAACCCAACATAGTGCCATTTGAACTGTAAACACCGATTAATGTACCAACCGGAGCAAGTCCACCGAAGCTAAAGTCGTTCCAACACGTCGTACAAAGATAACTTCCGTCTGTACGCTTAATCACATCGGCATATGGGGTAATCACGCTCGGAGCAGTATATACATCAAACAGTTTTGTAGTTGAGGTGGTTACGTCTGTTTCATATACAGAAGCATATTTTTGGTACTGCTTATCATTCATTGGCTCAACGTCAGGATTGTATTCTGCACCTTCTGCAGAGACAATAAAGCGAGCTTTTGAACCGCTGCAATCGGATGCTTCCACCCTAAAGCTATAGTCATTCACTGTGTTTGGTAATGATAACAAAGTAGTTGATATTCCATTTGACGCTGATGTCGCGACTATATCAGTGGTGTCACTCTGATATACTGTTCCAATAACATAGTAATGACCATCTACTTCAATAACGTCCATCGGATCGTTGTTTGGTATCATCAGTTCGTTAATCACTTGTAGGTTCTCATTGTAGTTTACGATTTTATTGGAATCAACAAAAAACTGATACTGCAACGCATCATGGGCGATAAATTCGTATTCTTTTGGTGGCGTTTGTTCATTGGATGTTGCCACTAGGTTCCAAGTATTATCATATAATTCCAGATGACTATCAAAGTCATCTGCAGTACTTGTCCTAACTTCAACCAGTATACGAGTATTGCTCGTATCAATAACAGCAATATCTTCGACTATGCTCGATATTAGCTTGGTCGACTGCAACACTCCAGATGAATTCATTCGTAATAAAAACCACGTACGCGTTGTTCCTGACGCGCCAAACAGATCTCCATCAGTATATCCCGCGATGATAATATCACCGCTTGGACATCGACTTATAGAAGTAAAACTATCATTATTCGATGAACCGTACTGCTTGCTCCACACAGTTGTTCCATTCGCAGAGATTTTTGATAATATAGCATCTTCAAGTCCCTGATTAGCAGCAAATGTATTTACTGAAGTAGATCCATAGGCATAGCCCCCACCATTAACATCAGATTCAATACATACCCCCAAGCTTGTGCCGAATTGTGTCTTCTGCAGAGATATATTACTTAGTGTCGTTGGTTGTTGTTGTACGGACTGGCATTTGGCACTAAGATAAAAAGTGGCTAAACCGACAAGCACTGATGCAAGTATGATATTCATTGTTTTATTCTTCAACTTCAACGTAGTCAGCCTCCGCATAAATGTAATCTGGTATTGGTCTAATTGATGTGGCGCTAGTTGATGTCACTACACCACCCCTACCATTATAATATCGATATATTCCGTATATATTTGACCATTTTCTTAGGGAGTTGTCTTTCATGCCAAGATATACTTGCGAACTATACCCACCGTCAACGAGTATAGCTGATTCCACTACAAAATTACTGATCTTATGGTTCTGGTGTAGCCAATAGCGAAAACCACCTGCGGTCGCAGTCGTTAAGAATATCCTAATATCATCAACTGTTTTATCGACCGAGCACGTGAGTAAGAACATGTCTTTGCCAGATTTTTTAGATTTAGCGGCTGTTCTTTCTTTACCGATTACCAAAACAGATCGGTATGCTTTCTCAGCCGTATCACCGGCGTCGACATGTGGAAGTATCGTTGTATTGTTTATTATTATCCAGTCCCCGATTTTACCTGAGTGGTAAGATCCAAATATTTCACTGATTTTATCGTGTTCGATCTTTTTATGTTTCTCATCTTTAGCGTGGTGATACATACTCATAGTCTCCGACAATAATTCATATGGTTTACCTGGTTTTGTATACGGCTTATAATATTTATTCTGGTTTCGTGCTTCTGTATCACTAGACGTGTTGTATGGAGGATCAAAGACATTAATACCATTGTTTTTATACCCATGGTCAAGAACCGCAACCTTAAAATCACTACCTGTCAGGTTGAATGCAACAACGCCTTCGCGCATAAACTTGTTTCCCAAAATAGTATGACCTATTTGTACGTGATTTTTATCAATTGTTTTTACCGCTCCTTTTGGCTCACTAACTCCAGTATAGGTATATTTCAAATTTATACCATTATTATCGAAATATCCACCATTCATAGCTACACGGATTTTCCCTTCCTCGGGATGTTCATATGGGTCAGCAACATCAGCACACTGATGTGGATATTCCGAAATCCTCCATTTTTTAGTGATTTTGTCCATGTAGTCAGCTTTGCACCAGGCACCACCCCATCCGCCTCCTATCGTCAGCCATTCGATAGCCTGATGGTCAAATATACCATTAATCTGAAGAGCTTTACGATTTTGATGACAACGTTGCACAGCTGAGTTGTTATCTATCATATCTACAACAAATCGATAGTGACCCAATTCAGCGAAAGTGCCTGCAGGTACTGGCACTATGACTTCATGCATTATACCATTGCTATTAGTTGTACAACCGTCCATAGTATCGTTGTGCTCTCGGCATTTCAGTGTGTTAATATTCCATTCACCCTTGGTATTCAGATGGGGGTCATATAACACAATCTTGCTCGAGGTACCTGCAGATACGGCAAGCAGATCCTTTACGATGTAGGCGCGCACTACATACAAAACCTTGTCGTCTGTGTCGTCAGTTGGTGTTCCGTTATCGTCGTCACCTATATATTCGACGTCGTATATCTGCTGTCCATTACCATCAACGCCACGTAAAACGTTAAGTGTTTCACTGCGGTATTTTATCGTATCACCGGGGGGCGAACCTGCTTGCATTCGAGATGCAACAATATCAAAACTGTATAACCCACGATGAACGGCATTTCCAGAATTGTCCTTACCATCCCACGTAAATGTGACCGTATCCGGATTAGCTATTGTTTGTTGAATTGAACGCACTAAAACTGGTGTTCCGGTTTGGCTGTCCGTAGCACTAGCGCAATCGTATATATTAAGAGTAGCAGTTATGTTCACATTATCTAAAGCCTTGCCATATATCGGCACACTAATGGATGTACTGGTTTGGGTTGTGTCGTCTAACCATTTAATAATCTCAGTATTCGCATTACCGAAACTCAGGTTGTTCACCGTTACTGACCGGGTATATTCTTCCCAGCTTCCTCCAGTAACCTGCAGCCTTAGCTTGAGAGTATAAGCACCATTGTAAATTCCTAGTGTGGCCCAATCGTAGTTTACCGAGTAGAAGTATGCCATTGGCGGCATACTACCGGTATTCGTTATGGCAGTTGTTAGCAGTGTACTTGTACCGCTTGATGTTTCTATTGCCAATAACTGCGATGCGGTGATGTTGGTTGTAGCTGTGATTGATATTGATACGTTGTTCGTTCCCGAAATCTCCCCAGCCGGCGGGTTATTCCAGGTTACCAGAGACGCATTTGCCGTATTTGCCAGAAATGCGCACAGGATCATCAATACTGCAAAAAAACGATCCGTCTCCCTTTCATACTTTAAGAACGCCCTCCAAGTTTGGATACTTACACTGTGAGTTTACCTTGCGCTTTTGTACGTTTGCAATAGAATTCCCAGGTATTTTGAGGTATTTTCTGGAAATATTTTAGTTCTACTGTCATTTGTGTATTTCTCGTTACATTAATGTGCGTTTTATAGTAATAATACACCATATTAACGAATCGCTGTGTAATATCTCCATGGTATACACTTTGATTATGAACTGCATGGTAAATCGATATAAAAACGGGATATATTGATGCTGTTATTTGTGGCAGTTGCTTGATCACTCATTCGATTATAACGTTCCCTCTATGTGACCTTGGATCTATTTACTTTGTTTGCTTGCAGTGGCTCTCCGCAGCTTATACGCCGCATCACTGCGCAGGCTGGGAAGTGTGGCCATCGGTGCACCGAGCATGGCGGCCCCACATGGCTCAACTGTGGTGACGCTTACAATGTGAGTCTACCTGGCCTAATTACTCGTTTACAATAGAAAGTCGTGGTATTTCATAGAAAGCTGCCAAATTCTGCTTACCATTCATAAACTGTTGTATGGTTCGTTACATATATCACGTTTTATGGTGGTCTTCTGCACATATTAACGAATATCAGTGGTATAGGACCGCCCACATCATAGCTAATACAGCACGGCAGTTCATGGGGCATTGGGTATGGATAATGATGCGGAGGTCATCACCACCCGCCGGAACGCGGGCCGGTGATGACAATAGCAGTCTACCAGTCAACATTGCCGCGGGTTTAGTCACCCACACAACTACGTTCCGGGAGCTGACGCTCCGGGAACTGCGTTCTGTGCGGGTTCCTGCACCGCACGGCTAATCATTAGCGGCCGGCGTCGCTTTGCTCCGGCCGGCGCATGGATGCCAATACAGCCGTGTCTTGGGCGCACCAAAGTTGCCATGTTGCTTGTATAAAGTCATTCATTTACATTTACACCAAATCCGCTGCACGGCTACCGGTTTGTGAATGCTATTTTACAGTTGGCTCTTCAGCACACGCAGCGTTATACTACGTGACGATGATAGGCTCAGCCGGCGACCACTCCCCTTGCGGCGAATCATCACCCGGCAGCATCGACTTGCTTCCAGGCCATGGGTCGATACGCCCCGTCAGAAGAGGGTCACCGGTTTGGGTCATCCAGTCAGCAAGTTGCTGCCGCATCTCCGCTAACACGTCGGCATACCGCACATCAGAGGCACGGTTACAGCATTCATTGGCATCAAAGATCAGGTCATACAGCTCTTCAGCGGATTGGGCTTGATGATCCCATCCGGCTTGCCGAAAGAGGCTTTTACTTACGCTGTCGTCACAGTTCGGCAGCACGGGACCATCCTGTGGTGTGAACCGACGGATGTAGTTGTATCGCTTCGTCCTCACCGCCCGCATAGGCTCCACGGCGGCATGCCAGTTCACTTCCGAAAACACATGGCTTCGGACATCGGCGCCATCCCGAATGCAGGGCATGAGTGAATACCCTTCGGTCCATTCTGGTATTGCAATGCCAGCAAGCTCACATATTGTGGGATAGACATCCAGATGACTGACCAGGTTATCCCGCACCACACCGCCGCAGATGCCGGCTTTGGGGTATCGCATCATCAGCATCACTCCAATGCCGTGTGCGGTCAGGTTACACTTCATCAGCGGATAGGCACTGCCGTGATCGGTGGTTATGACGACCAGTGTATTGTCGGATATCTGGGCTGTTTGCAGTGCGGTTAAGACTCTGCCGATGCAGTCATCCAGCAGATTAACAGCCACACCGAAGTCGGCGAAATCTTGCCGAGTTTCAGGGGTGTCAGGCAATGGTGCCGGCGGTTTGATGTAGCGAGCATCACCCGCAGGAGCGTGGCGCGTGGTATGCCACTGCTCACCATCTCCCATGCGGTGTGTGTAAAGAAAGCCGCAATCCAAGAAAAAGGGCTGTTGACCATCGGCCTTCATGATGTAGTCACATGCGGCTTCAGCGAACCAATCATTTTGCGATTCAAAGTCGTTCACCCACCGAGGCCTGTTCTCGGAATACAGCAGCCGGTCATAACCAAGCTCGTGCAGCTGATTTTCTTGGGCAACATGCTGAACGCCAGCCATCGCGGTTTTGTAGCCGTTGGTCCGCAGGTAATGTGCCAGGTGATGCGTTGGCTCTGTCAGCCGCCCGCCGAGATGCGCCAGTGCGATCATGCCATTTTGGTGGGGATACTGTGCGGTGAGCAGCGACGCCCTGCTGGGGGAACACGTCGGCGCGGCGCTGTAGGCATTGCGAAAGAGCATGCCTTCTTCGGCAAATCGCTGCAGGTTTGGAGTCTCAACAGCGATGCCATATGGCCGAATATTCCGCCCTGTATCGTGTGAATGTATATATACGATATTTGGCTGCATGACTCACCTCTGCAATGCAGGAACCCTTGAGTGTGAACTTATGCGATAGGAACACGCTGCGGCTTTATCACCAAGCAGCGCAGCAAGCGAAACAGGCTTTTCATGCGTTTTGGATACCGCATCCAGTTATGCGCCCATATACCCATGGCTGTTTTTCGGTGCCCCAGCGTCTCATGTGCACCAGCTAAGCAGGCCTCATTATGTATCAACGCCAGCCGCATCTCTTTGGGGTCTTCTGCGGTTGTAATCAGGCGTTTCTCATTTTTACGGATGGCCGATTCGCGGATCCACGTTTCGTCGTCGTAAGCCTGACGCCGTTTGGTGTTCGTCAACGAATCGATGCGCGCGTATGTCAACTCGGTGGGGATATATAGGAAGTCGCCAACGGTTGCTAAGCGCAGCCACATATGCCAGTCGCCAAGGTCTAGCAGGCGTGGTTCAAATAACCCCACTTCACGCAGGATATCGTGCCGCATCATCACAGAGGCTGCAATCACACAGTTCGCTCTGATGATATGCGCCATGATGTTACCGGAAGGAGGTGAAGGCCATTCATATCCGGCAGGATGGGTATCTATGACACGGCCGGACTTGTCCACAAACTGTCCGCCGGTGTGCACTGCCGCAGCAGAAGGGTTTGCGTTCATCGCGGCGACCTGTGCACTCAGTTTGCCAGGGTGCCAGTAGTTGCAAGCATCTACCACCGCAACATATTCACCTTGAGCCAAGCGAATCCCGCGGTTAATAGCCGCATAGCGTCCGCTGGTTTTTTGACACTCTAGATGGATGCACCCGCCGTA
>CAZFLA010000047.1:19265-23214 GCA_964519405.1 uncultured bacterium | reverse complement strand
CGAATCTTTACTATTTGCGAGACATTTACCGACCTGGTGGAGATATCGTCTATTGACGAGTGCTATCTGGATATGGCTCCCACCGCCGAACGGTTCGGCGGGGCTTTGGAGGCTGCCCGGTCATTAAAGCAGCGCATCCTCACCGAAGAGGGGCTGACTTGCACCATCGGCATCGCACCCAACAAGATGCTGGCCAAGCTGGCGGCCAGTATGAAGAAGCCGGATGGTCTGTATCAAGTCACCGCTCAGGATGTGCCCAGCCTGTTGGAGGATCTGCCCGTTTCTGAAATCAACGGCATAGGTGACAAAACCGCCGCAAAACTGAAATCCATCGGTGTGAGCACAGCTGGACTGCTGGCAAGGGTTGACCGCTCGGTGCTGTGCCGGATGTTCGGCAAGAACGGCGACTGGCTGGCCGATGTCAGCCGCGGTATTGACCACTCGCCAGTTGTGCCCTATTACAACAGCCCGATGCCCAAGTCAGTCAGCAATGAGTTGACGCTTGAGAGCAACACCCACGACGTGGAACTGCTTCGGCGCACGCTGCGGTCGCTGGCGGAACAAGTAGCAAGCAGTCTGCGCAAGAGCCGGTTGTCGGCCAAAACTGTGGGGCTCACGCTGCGCTACAGCAACTTCGAGCGGATCACCCGCAGCAAGACGCTCATCGACACCACAGACGACGGATTTGTGATATACCAGTCGATATTACCGTTGCTTGATACTGCCTTAAGAAACTCCAGGGCGGTGCGTTTGATTGGGGTGTTTACCGCAAACCTCACACCAGGCGCAGCACAGCAAGCACTGTTTGACGACCCAAAGAAGAAATGCCTCACCGAAGCGGTGGATGCTATGAACGCCAAGCTGGGCAAAATCGCCGTAAAACCCGCTTCCCTGGTTAACATCGACCATGACGACCACATCACATTCAAAGGGTGATGGAGATTATGGGGTTTACCAAGCCGATAAGGTGACTAACCGGCTCCGCTGGTTTGATTATCCTGCCGACACACTACGCTTACACCCCTGATAGGTTGCGGTATGTCCCACCATTCGCGTCTATCCGCGTTAATCCGCGGTTAAGCTCCCATAGACGGAGGTGAAGGACCATCAGGCGGTTATGCGCATCCGCGGTTAAGTTTCCTCAGCCCACATGGGCCCTGACTAACCGTAAAAACCAAGGTTACGGGTTTGGCAATGCCTTCCTACTGTTGGACATACTTGGGTTAGGTATGCCATCAGAATCATGCGATAGCGTCTGCATCTTCACTTTCTCAGCTTCATTTTGTTTCTGGCGAGCCAAATTCAGCTGATAATGGGCCTCTAGATTCACCCAAAACTCAGCCGATGTGCCGAATACTTCAGCAAATGCTAAAGCTGTTTGCGGTGTGATCTGTTTGGTGCCTTTGATGATCTGGTTGATCGCTTGCACAGGACGCCCAATAAGGGTGGCCAAGTGCTTTTGTGTCCATCCGCGCGCTTCCAGTTCACGCGCAACGATACGTCCTGGTGGTGTGATCTGCGCCGGTACCCGATGTAATGACATTTCTGGCCTCCCGTAGCCGCTAGTGGTAGTCCTCTATGCTGATAATGAGCAGATACTGCCCATGTTCGTCACGTTCCTTCGTTAAGACGAGTCTGAACTGGTTATTTAAACGCATAGAATATTGGTCGATTCGCGCACCTTTCAACTTCTCGAAGTGGTAACCCTTGAATGCATACAGATCCCTCACATCAACTGCCGCCGATATGATCTCCATCGCTTCATAGAATGACCTGCCAACCTCAGGAGGATATTGATTTATATCTCGTCCGTCATAATATAGGTTTTCCAGTTTCCTGTATTTGAACTGATAACGCACATGAAGTCCTCGTCAGAAGGATTTTTATTACCGTCTATGCTTGCGTTCACCCATACAGTGAATCCATGACTCAATTATACCTGAGTTATACTTGATAACATGCGCCATTACCCACGTCTGCGTCTTTGCATTTAGGCGCATTTGCGGTATACCCTACCATCCGCGTCTATTCGCGTTCATCCGCGGTTAAGCTC
Organism: uncultured bacterium; assembly: GCA_964519405.1. Lineage (GTDB taxonomy): Bacteria > Armatimonadota > HRBIN16 > HRBIN16 > HRBIN16. Next base: position 21,161 of record CAZFLA010000047.1, on the reverse strand, counting down.
CCCAAAAGGAGGCAAAGGACAATCAGGCGGTTAAGAAATACCTTCCGAGCAGGTTAACTGCCAGACCAGAGTGAAACATCATGTTGCCTATGGTCATACTACGATCACTGCAGGTTGCTGATCAATCACGTTTGGGTTCGAATTCCACAATATAACCACTTCGCAAATTCGTGTGTTCATATTGATCATTCCACAGACCGTCAGGCCGCAGCTCAAGCATGTTTTCGCGGTTGTCTCCGTTGCTGGGCTCATATGGCGCCCAGTTGGTGTAGCTCCACTTTTCTGGGGTAACCCATCGCCAGCCGCCATCAGGTTCTTCACTTCCTTCAGGCTGGAAACCACCTAGCCAGAAGGGGCAGTTCCGTCCTGCAAGGTTCTGAAGGAGGAAAGCATTCTCTTTTGCGGAGGTGATCGTGGCCAGATGTCCCTGCCAATTGCCATATTCCATTTGCAAAGCGATGGTGTTGGCATCGTCCCAGCACAGTCCATGCGGTGTGGTGACGATACGGTAGTAGTGCCTGTTGTCTGGGTTGTAGATGACACCTTGTTCAGATTCATTACCGGTGCTTTTAACCAGGCTCATATCAAAGGAAGTGGTATCTCCGCGGTTGATTAGCCTAATGGCGATGAGATTGCTGCCTTTCCGAACGGCTGATGCAGGGATTGTGAGCACATATCGCCACTTCACACTCGGCTTGTCGTCACCTCTGTTGATAAGCACACCATTCCAGTAGCACTCATAGTCGTTATCAGCCGCGATATATGCCTTGAGCTCCGAAGGATACTTGATATTCACATGTTTTCGCACCCAGAGTGTGGTGTCTGCCGGCCATTTCGTTCGCATAGCAAAAGGCCCCGACTGAACCGAACTGAACGGACTGCGGCCAATGAGCCAGTGCGAGTCATCCAATCTGACAGCGGCAGCCTGTTCAGAGGGGATATCTTTACGTGTATATCTCCAGGAACTACCAGAGCTGATGTATTCAACAGGTATTGCATGAACACAGGTTGGTATTAACCCAAACGCGACGAGAGAAACTAGCAACAGATGCATGGTAACCCTCCTGCAGATGTTATATTACTGAGACGTCGTGTATGGTAAATATGTTATCGATAAGCACTCCAAAATCTTGCACGAAATGGAAATAACACGCCATAATGTAGTGCAATCAATACAGATGCCACTTAGTAATTCGAGGGAGAGTCTCATGTTGCTTCATATAGTAATCGTCATGTGCCTGATAGCTGTCGTTACCGGTATCGCCAAACCTGCTCACGCCGCGAAACAGCCAGTGTTGTTTGTCGACCCCGATGGTGTGCTGCTTCGTAATGGCAAGCCTTACAGCGCTATCGGCGTCAACTACGTTTCTGCGTTCTCACGAACCCTTCAGGATGCCAAAGATACCAGCTATGAAGCGGGCTTTCGGGTTCTGCAGCAGAAGGGTATTCCGTATGTTCGTATGTGGGCTATGGGATACTGGCCCATCGAAAACAAGATCTATATGGACAACCGTGCCGAATACTATAAGCGCCTAGATAAAGTGGTGAAATGCGCTGAAAAATACAACGTCGGCATCATATTCAGCATGTTTTTCAATAGCCCCTGTGTTCCCGATATGGTAGGTGAGCCGGTTAGCGAATGGGCTAACCCCAAAAGCAAGACAATAGCGTTTATGCGCACCTTCGTCAAAGAGATGACAGCACGGTATGGCAGAAGCAAAGCCACCTGGGGTTGGGAGTTCGGCAACGAGGTGAACCTAGGTGCAGACCTGCCCAATGCAATTGACCACCGCCCTCCGGTAGCGGTGGATCTAGGCACACCTGCCACACGCAGCTCCGCTGACGAAATCACACACGACATCATGCGAAAAGGCTTCGTGCTGTTCGGCAACGAGA
>CAZFLA010000047.1:0-19255 GCA_964519405.1 uncultured bacterium | reverse complement strand
CTTCCCACGACCCTCGGCTTTTCATCAGATGACCGAAAAGTCATGGCGCACCGATACACCGCATCAGTATGCCATCATGTTCACGGACGACAACCCTGATCCCATCAACACGCTGACCGGCCACTTTTACTATCCTTGCCTGGAGAAATACGGTAAGACGCTGAGCGTGGATGAGTTCTTCGCCGAAAATATGCAAATCTCCCATAAAGCCAAAAAGCCGTTTGTTGTAGGTGAGTTTGGCACAGGTGACCTAAAGACCCCCGAAGCCGAGAAAGCATTCTTCATCGAGATCATCTCCGCCATCGAGAAATATCGTGTGCCGCTGTCGATTATGTGGGTGTATGATTTCCCGTGGCAAGAAGCGGAATGCAATGTGTCGGCAACGAACGCAAGAGCCTATCGCCTAGACCTCATCGGCGAAGCTAACAGACGTATGGCGCAGTAGCACCAACCCTTGGCGATGCCGATGGCTGCATCCTGCACCGGCACTGTAGCAACTGGGGCATCATGGCGTTGGAGATAACCGTATCCCGCGCCGGCCGGAGCGTAGCGACGCCGGCCGCTTATGATAAGCCGCGCGGTGCAGGAACCCGCACAAGACGCAGTTCCCTGAGCGTCAGCTCCGGAACGATGTCGTGTGGGTGACTAAACCCGCGGCATGGTAACCAGAGATATCATGGTTACCGCAGGACATTAGCGATGGCTGCTGTTGTGGTTAAATATTACCGATACATTCATCATTCAGGAGACATTATGGCTCACAAACTTCATGAAATAGCTGAGAACTGGCTGGAACACAGTCAGCCCTACCGGCCTAGCGCATTCTGGTTCTGGAACGCCGATATGAACGAGCAGCGCATGACAGAAGTCGTGTCTGAGATGGCGAAAAATGGGATTCGCGAGTTTCTCATTCACCCAGTGCATGGCATGACGGTACCGTATCTCTCAGATGATTATTTCCATCGGTATCGCTTCGCGTTGGGTTTGGCGAAACAGTATGGTCTTGGCGTGTGGGTATACGACGAATTCGGATGGCCTAGCGGGGTCGCAGGCGGTTTGCTGCTGCGTAACCATCCCGAATACAATGGCTGGTTCCTGCAGTTTGACCATGATGCCGACGGCAATGTCACCGCGAAGCCAGTGCATCCCGATGTCCAGCTTGATAATACGCTGGGTGCTCCTTGGACGCAGAACGAGTTGGGCTACGTCGATACGCTATCTGTCGATGCTATGAACTGCTTTATCCAGATGACCCACCAGCGTGTCTACGATGAATGCGGTGAGTTATTCCACGATGTGATTCGGGGCTTCTTTACCGATGAACCCACCACCATGGTCATCAACGAGAAACGACTTGCCGGCTGCTGGAACACCATGGGACTGCCGTGGACGCCTACCTTCCCGGCACGCTTTAAGCAGATGCATGGCTACGACATTGAGCCGCACTATACGGAACTTGCAGGCGAAGCCCCATGCCAGTATCGCGAGCACTACTGGGCTGTGGTCAAACAGATGCATGTGGAGGCCTACCATAAACAGATGGCCGACTGGTGCCATGCCCACGGCGTGATGTATACCGGTCACCTCGGCGAAAACTCGATGTTGATGCAGGCGAAGTTCGCAGGCAGCGCATACCAGTGTTTGTCGCATATGGATGAACCTGGAATTGACTACCTTGGCATGATGCCAGAACCCGAGGATGTGTTCATCGAGCAGGCACTGGTTCCGAGCATCGCGCGCCATTCGGGGCACGAGCGTGTCTACTGTGAGGCATACGGTATCTCACACTACGATTTGCGGCTTTCGGATATGCTTCAAAGGGCTCAGATGTTTGGCATTAACGGCGTCAACGATATCGCCTTAATGGGCTTCCATCAAGGTTTAAGCGGCGTGCGCAAACGCACCTATTGGCCTCCGCTTTTCCATACATGCCCATGGTGGGAGTTCTACCCGCAATTCCGCGATGCATTCGCGAGGTCGGTTGCTTTGCCGAACCTGGGCAGCCGTAAGGTGAAATATGCCATCGTATATCCGCAGTATCAACTCGAGCAAAACAACCCCTTCCAAACGGGGTTTGGAGCACCTGATGAGCCGGTGATGCCCTTAACGGAATCCATCTGCCAGGCGATCTATGCTGCCGGTGAAAACTTCGAGTTTGTGTTTCCTGAGATGATTGACCAGGCAGAAGTCAAAGATGGGCGCGTCGTCTACCCCTATACGGAGTATGATGCACTGATTGCTCCCACGGACTTTGCCTACTTCGACCAGACCAATGCCTGCCTGCAGCGCATCGCCAACCAGCAAGGTTGTGTGATGCAGGCCTCGGCAGAAGATATCATCGGTCAGATCAAGTCAGCCAGTCCAAGCTGGAATAGCAAGATCAGTCTGAAATATGACGCGCCAGAGGGATCCATACGAGTGCATCGCTATCTGTATGACGATGGTGAGCTGTATGCGCTGCGCAACACCACAGATCAGCCGATCAGCTTCACGGTGGATTCCTCGCAGACCATCACCGAATGGCAGCCAGTGTCGGGTTGTTTATCGGCGTGGGTCGCCAACTCGCCGTACGTTCTAGATGGTCATCGCTGCGCCTACTTAAGCGTCACCGATAAAGCGCTGCCTGCTCAGCCGTGTATCCAAGATGGCAGACTGCTGCCGATCGATGCGCATTGGCAGGTAGAACCGGAAGCTCCAAATACCGCGTCCTTGGCCCATATGGAGTTCCGTGGTGAACAGGGCGACTGGCTGCCGGCTGTTAATGTGCACCCATTTGTGCCGATTGAACCGCGAAACTGCACCGGTATCCCCGCTGCATTTCGTGGCCAAAGCCAATTCGAGATGCGTTCCAGTTTCGAATGTGATGGGGTGCCTAGTCAGATTGGGTTGGTGTTTGAGCCGGAGTATCTTCGCAGTTTGGTGGTGAATGGGCACAATGTGGAGCTTTGTCAAGCCGATTGTGTAGAGCTGTGGGATAAGCTTGGCTGTATCGACATCAGCGGATTGATAAAACTCGGCACCAACACCGTGTCGGCTTGTTTGGAGTATCCGGCATGGGAAACAAGCGTGCACAATGATGCATTCTTTGAGGCTGATATCATGCCTTCTTGTGACATGGTGCTATATGGTCCATTCCGTGTCATCAACGGCGCCATCACTTTTGAAGCTGCACCCGTGTCGGCACTGCCCATCAGCCTGGAGCAGCACGGCTGGGAGCAGTATATGGGTATCATTGAGCTCAAAGCAGAAGCTGAGCTGCCATCAGGGGCGGGTGCTCTAGTTCTGGAGCCGATCATGCAGGACAGCATGGAGCTGTTAGTTGATGGCGTCTCGTTAGGCAAGCGAATCACCGCTCCTTACCGGTTCACCCTACCGGAGGGCATCGCGGGGAAGCATCAATTGACCATTCGGCTGAGCTCCACCAGCAGCAACCTGCTGTATCGAGCTATCGACTGGGGTATTGTGTCAGCCTCTGTGGAGCTTAGATAAGACTAGCAGCTGTTGCTAGATAAATATGCAAAATGGCATCCATGCGCCGGCCGTTACTGATATGCTGTGCGGTGCTGAAACCCACACTAGACGCAGTTCCAGGAGCGTCAGCTCCGAAATGTAGTCGTGTAGGTGACTAAACCCGCGGCATCATAGCTACTAGGCAATTGGCTGTTGCTAGATGCCGAAGAGTTTTTCAGCGTTACGTGTGGTTATCGCCGCAACCTCTTCTATGCCAACACCCTTGAGTTTGGCTAAGGCCGCGGCGATGACCGGAATATACTGCGGGGCATTTGGCTTTCCGCGATAGGGCACTGGCGCTAGATAAGGCGCATCCGTCTCAAGCAGCAGGTGATCCAAACTGACCTGCTGCACCACTTCCCGCAAATCACCAGCGTTTTTGAATGTGATGATGCCCCCTATACCGAGGTACCATCCTTGGTCAATCATTATCTTCGCTTGTTCTAGGTTACCTGTGAAGCAGTGCAGCACCCCGCTGATTTCGCTGATATGGGCGTAGCCCTGCATCAACTCAATCACCTCTTGCCAAGCGTCGCGGCAGTGAACTACGACAGGCAATCCGTATGTATGGGCAAGCTCAAGCTGCTGCACAAAGGCTGTTTGTTGTTGCTCTCTGGGTGAAAGGTCATAGTAGTAGTCTAGTCCGATTTCGCCTACTGCCACAGCACCGGGCTGCGTGCACATCCACGCCAGTTCGTCATATACCTCTGCAGTAAGACTGCTGGCTTCGTGAGGATGTATTCCTATCGCAGCGGAGATGCCTAGATGCCGTTCCGCCAGCTTCAAAGCCGCTTTTGACGAAGATAAATCGGAGCCGATTTCTACACATCGGGTAATCCCCAATGCCTTCGCGAGCGTGATGCGCCCATCGCGATCATCATTAAACCTGTCACTGGTTAGGTGGCAGTGAGTGTCAACATAATTCACCATGTTTATATTTTACAGAAGAGTCAAACGTAAAATAGCCATGCTGCTGTGAGTTTAGTCACCCACATCCAAACCGGTCCGCCATGGGCCACGGTGTAACCATGATTACCAGCAGCCGAGGGTTTAGTCACCCACACGACTGCGTCTAGTGCGGGTTCTTGCACCGCATGGCTTATCAAAACGGCCGTCGGCGCATCGCTCCGGTCGGCGTGCGGATGTCCCATGGTTCCGAAAAGAGGTGGTGTTACTTCATCACAGACTTAATGGCTGATATCAGCTCATCTGGGCGGTGTGTGCCGATGACGATGCTTTTCCCTGAGGTATTTGTAACGGTCACTGTCTGACTGCCGATCACCGAATAGACTACCCGATTATTAGTAGCTACTCCGACTGGTATTTGTTGATCGACTGATGCGATCTCACTGATCTTGATGGCCACAGGCGGGGTACTAGTAAGTTTCCTCTCTATATACACCTGCTCATCTGTGACAACCACAATGAGTTTCATCATCCGCAGAATGATGACGGATAAATAAGCGGCTGCAGTGATGATCACTATGAAGCCGATATTGGAGTTCATGATGGCGTTAAGTGGTGCAGGAAAGTGCAGCTGCTCTTTTGTTGAGTGAAACACGACGAGGTAACATACGATCTCACTGAAAAATACAAACCAAATAAACCAGTTGGCATGACATAAATCTTCGCGGTATATCTCACGTTCAGCCATCGATATAACTCCTGTGGTGATATTGGGATGCTATTTTGCTTTCTTTTTGCCAGGCAGCAGGTCGGTGAGCGTGTTCACCAACTCCTCGCAGCGGCGGCTGCCCACAAGGATGTGGCTTCCGCCTTTAAGTCGGATCATCACGCCTGTATCGCCGCCCATGGTAAAACACTGCCCGCCGTTGCCGTGGCGAATACCCCATCCGCCATACTCCTTTTGGGCATTGTATTTACAGACTTCAATACTCTTCACTTGTTTCATATCAAGTTTAAACTTCCGCCACATTAACGGGGGTAAACTGACAGCTAATCCTTCGTCGTCAATAGTTGTTTTTAAGCGCATAGAGAATATTAACAGCAACATGAACAGGTAAGCACCAAACAGGGTCAGAGCTTGTCGATCGTCCATGGGCATCGTGCCAGGCTTGTGCAGCACGAACATTTGGAAGCATTGCCACCCCAGCATCAGTGTCATGAACACTAAAACGCCGAAGCAAACTTGCAGCAGCCAGGCTCCTGTTGTGAAGACACGCGACACGACAGTTTGCGATTCGGAAAAGATTACTTGTTGATTAGCCAATCTGAACTCCTGGATTACAAATCATTTTTACGGCGGAAAGCAGCTCATCGGGATGTTGTGTGCCAACCATCAGCTTCTTGCCGTGCTGATAGGTGATACATATCGCCTTGCTGCCCTGCATATTATAGATCATCCCGCCCAAGCCATATCGAATACCCCATCCACCAAAGTCACTGAGTGCGTTATATGTTATTGCTGTAACAGTCGCGGCGTTGTCTAGGTCGATCTTGATGGGATGAAGATGCAGGGGTATCCATCGGATATACAAGCCATCAGCAGATACCGTCGTCACAAGTTTCGCTGCGAGAACGAACACCACAGGTAGGATGGTGACAACGCATACGATGACTAACGGTACCAAAAGGTCGGTTGATGCGATGGATTTATGAGTTTGGAGTGCTTGATATACTGACTGGATTACCACTAGAGCCAATATCAGTGCTTCAGGTAATATGATCACCCAGTTTAACCATTTCGGCAGTTGCTGGTGTTCGCTGAACAGCACGGGATTAGGCATGTAAACCTCATGGAACCCTAGGATATCAAACGACGTATGATATCATGTTATCATATCAAGTTAACCGGAGTTGGCTAGTTTGCGTATACCCGACAAACATATTACCGGTTTTCGCAAGCGCTTCATTATCAGTGAGCTTGCCATGCGGATGATTACCTCACTGGTGGGACTGCCCATTGTCGTTGGGTGTTTGTTTATACCACGTGAGGCTGGCTGGGCTGTACCAGGAGACATCGTCTGGGCCATCTTTGTGTCGTTGGCCGCCTTCCTATGCGCCGGCGAGTTAAGCATGATATCCGAGCAGCACAACCCCGGTTCGCGTGTTAACTGGGCGATTGTGTTGTTAGGCGTGATGATGCCGTTTGATGCCTGGTTGAAATTCCACTATCCTGGCGTTGAAGAGCAGCTGACATATCCCATAGTTACTCTCTTCCTGGTGATCGGAGTCATCTATGAGGTATGGATTGCCGACCGCAGCGAGCGTATTCATGCTTGGAGTAACCTCAGCAGCGCCGCGATGATTGCCCTCTATACAGGCGTGCTCTACCGAACCTGGGTTTCTCTGCAGTTATACAGTGTAAGCCTGCCATTCGTAACCAACAGCTCCATTCCCGGAAAATGGATAGTGTTGCTTGTATGCTTGTGTGTGTGGATGTGTGACTCCACGGCCTACTTTGTTGGTAAGCGGTTTGGCAAACACAAAATGGCTCCCCGAGTCAGTCCTAAAAAGAGCTGGGAAGGTGCTATTGGTGGAGTAACAGGCGCGATATTGATGGCGATACTAGTAGGCGCGATCTATATTATGACGCTCACCCCTCATGAAACACCAATCATTCCTGTCGGCGCAGCCTTTTTGGTGGGATTAGTGTCATCTGTTGCGGGCATCATCGGTGATCTATTTGAGAGCGCCCTGAAGCGTGAAACAGGCGTAAAAGATGCTGGCGCGGTGCTGCCAGGTCATGGCGGTGTGCTCGATCGGTTTGACAGCTTGATGCTGGGTATTCCTGCGATATATCTGTTGCTTCAGCTGCTGCACGTCTTTCAATTTCAACAACCTCTGCCATAACTTGGTAAGTTTTATCGACAAGCGGTTATTGGCTTCAGAAAACTGTTAAGGGCAAACCATATGTTGGTTCGCCCTTTGCTGCATCTTTAATAACTAGTAACCAGTTACTTGTAACCAGTGACTAGTTACTAGATGTTGGCCAGATGTAACTCGTGCCCGATGGCGGTGGTGGCGGTGATGCTGTACCGTAGAATGTGACGCCGCTGATATCGTTGGAGCTAGGCATCGGCATGATAAAGTTCTGCGGTACACTGGCATAATCAGCGTTGCTTGATATAGTGAGCTGATATGTTTTGCCCAAGTATGTGTATATCGGATAATAGCTGCTGCCCGATGTAGGGCGAGCATTAACTACAAACCCGATGGCGTTTGACGGTATATCTATAGATATAAAACCTGATGCGTTGCTTGTGCCAACGACGACACTGCGATCTTGCTTCACAACGGCAACCTGCACACCGACGGCAGCTGCACCTGTATCCGTTAAGAGTGTGCCTGTCAGCTGCGTTCCGGTGCCTCCACCGTTATCACTGCTTCCACCTCCGCCCCCGCCGCATCCGGCAAGTGCGACGGCAGCTGCGAGAGCAGCCATCCATACCAATGGTTTCATCCTAGTCTCTCCTCTAAGTTCGTGGCAGAGTTATTGCCCTTGGGCTTGCAGCCATTCATCCCAGCATGTTGCTCGGCTGAAGGCGGTATTGAGATAGTTACTATCAAAATCAAGCCGAGATGGTACATAAATCGCTATACCATGTGAGTTTATGACCGAATCACTTGTGTGTTTTTCGTTCACTACTGTTGACTTTAACACAGATATGAGGTTTGTGTATGCAGACTGCAAGTTCGTATCTGTTGGCCGTAATGCAGCCATGCGTTCGGCATAATCATATAGGTCTTTGTTTTCAGCAATCACATATGCTTGTGTCTGAGTTCGCACCACATTGGCTTCATCTTTGGTTATGGTGCTGTCAATCAGCGCCTGCCCAAATGTGTTCACAGCAGCCGTTAGCTCCGTTATCCTTGAGGCATCGAGTGCGCTTTGCGTGATATTGCCATCGACACTCAATCCAGAGAAGATATTGTTGACCAATGACACCGCGAAGTCCTTAGCACTGATGGATGGCGTATTGCGCAAAGGTGCGAGCATCAAATTATACGGATAACCCTCGCCCGGGAAATACTCCTCGCTGCCGCAGATGTATTTGGTGCAGAACCGTATCTCCTGCGCCACTTCAGCCATCTGCATGTAGCAGGCGTCAAATGCCACCACATCAAGCACAGGGCTGGAGTCCAGCGGGCGCAGCGCTTGCGGTAACTGCCAGACTTCGATGTGGTTGCCGGTGAGGTCATCTTCGCTGATAGCTTTAGTGATTGGGTTGGTAGTGTTTTTGCTTCGCCATCCGTCACCGTGGTTCCAGATGATAACAGCAATATGGTCACTTGGATATTTCTCCGCACCCCATTGAATGAAGCTCTTTAGGGTGTCATAGCTGCCCATGTCAACATTGAGCCCCAGATCCTCTGCTACCGTTGATGTAACGACGTTGGGCTGATCATCTTTTGTAATGAGCATGCGGCGTGTATTACGGTAATTGGTGTTGCGCCGCTTAACTTGTACAATGATGTTCAAGTTATCAGACGAACCAACTTGCTCCATCTCGTTGATGTCTGGTTCCGCGTAACTGTCTAACGAGTTGGCTGCATTCATATACACGAGCACAGTCCACTTAGCTTTGGAAGAAGATTTACTGCCTCCCCCTCCGCCGCCGCAGCCCGTCAATGCTATAGAAAGCAATGCGAGCACGATCACTGTAAGAAAATGGTGGTGTTTCATAGCTAACATTTTACCGAAATACCTTTGTTTGTAGTCGATTAAAGCACAAGACTATAGAATCATGTTAAAATGCGGTACTTCATTTCATATTTTCAGCAAAGAGGAGCCATCGTGAACTACATTAGCCAAGATCCGGAAATAATTGTCTCTGCTGAGTCTGATGGTAACTATAAGGTCGACTTAATGCGAGACGGCAACTCTATTAGCAGATGCCGCATCGCTAATCGTCCAATAGCTATTGGCCGCGCAGTAGTCGACATGGGCGGCATCGCCGATGTCGGCACCGATGAAACCCTCCGTTATCAGGGGCTTAGCCGACGTGTGCTGTTGGAGGCCATTCGGTTCATGGAGCATGCACAGTTCGGTTTGACCATGCTGTATGGCATCCCCAATTACTATTATAAGTATGGTTATGCTGCGGCTGGTCCGGACCGCCATGCCCTTATTAAGACGTATGAACAGAAGCCTGAGTTACCCACTGGCTGGCAGATGCGTGCATTACGCGAGTCGGACATGGCTGATGTAAAAAGACTGTATAACCTGTATCTTGCCGAGAACGTATGCGGAACCCGCGCAAGACCAGATGATTCTACATCGTGGCGCGAACTCGGCCGTGTCGCTTCCGGCGAACGCCCTGACGACTGCTTCGTGCTGCTCGCTCCAGATGGTCACATCTGTGCATATGCCTGGCACGGGCGCGGAAGCTGGGTAACAGACGGTCAAGAGCGTTCAAAGCCCTCAACTCTGGTGATCAGTGAAGCCATTGCCGAATGTCCCGAATCTGCCGATGTGTTGCTGATGGCTTGTGATATCTGGATGCGCGATGTTGCCGTTAAAGAAGAGCGTGAAATATCCAGCATTAAGTATGCAGTCACCGATGAAGGGCCTGTCGCCGCAGCGTTGATGCGTAAAGACAGCACCTTCACCCAGATGTATAGTGCTTGTGCTAACTGCATGGTCAGGGTATCCAACATGCCGAAGTTGTTTGAGCAGATGCTGCCGGAATGGCGCAGACTCGCTCGCCAAGGTGCTGTGGATGTCGATACAGTCATTAGTTTTACTACAGAAGCCGGAACGATGTCGCTTAATGTGGATATGGGCGGAGTGAGCATATCTGAACAGCACAACACCGGCTGCAGTGTGGAGCTAAGTGTGGCAGACATGGGGCAATTGGTCTTAGGCGCTCTGCCAGTTGATGACATTTTGGCTCGTTTACCGAAACCGCCAAGCGCGGCCGCAGCTGCAATATGCAGCATCTTGTTCCCACGACGTCAACAACATATGTTTTTGGCTGACAGATATTAATTAAAGCACTCGTCGTCAAGGGTACCGTATTTTGACGTCTGCTAGCATAGAGGGAGTAACTGTGTCTTATATATGTAATGATCCCAATATCACTGTCACTGCATTTCCAGACGGTGGTGCAAGAGTTGACCTAATGCATGAAAATGAATCGGCAAGTCGTTGTTGGATAGGCTCGCATCCCATATCGGTCGGTTGTTCACGCGTCGATATGGCAGGCATCGGCGGTGTCGGCACTGAAGAGAAGTATCGCTTCATGGGTTATAGCCGCCGCGTGTTGGTGGAGTCGGTTAACTACCTTAAACAATCGAACTTCGGGTTAACCATGCTTTATGGCATACCAAACTACTACCACAAGTTCGGCTTTGCCGCCGCAGGAGCGCACCGCGGTGTTACAGTTGAGCCGAAAGAGACAGCAGATCCACTGCCCAGCGGTTGGACCATGCGTTCTTTTCAGGCAGGAGACAGCGAATCACTGCAGCGGCTATACGAGCAGTATCTCGAGCTTAATGTGTGCGGAGCGCACATCAAACCGATCGGATCTGACGCTTGGGCTGTTGTGGAGCGCATCTGCACAGGCGAACACGACGACGAAAGCGTCGTAGTGATCGCCCCTGACGGACATATCGCAGGATATGCTCGCCATGGCCGCGGCACCTGTCACCACGACTGGTATGAGCAGTTCGTGCCCGAAACCTTCGTCGTGAGTGAAATTGTGGCAGAGAACGCGAAGGCAGCCGACGTTCTGCTGGTTGCCTGTGAACACTGGATGGTTGAGGTTGCCGCTAAACTGAATCGCGTATTCAAGCACATCGAATACTCAGTCACCGATGAGGGGCCTGTCGCCGCCGCGTTGATGCGAACCGACTGCAGCTTCTTCCAGCTTTATGAAGAGAGCGGAGGCAGCATGGTTCAAGCCGCGAATATCGATCAACTTTTTGAGAACATGATGCCCGAATGGCGACGGTTAGTCAGTCGCAGTGTGGTGAGTGCCGCAAAAGTGATTACCTTCAAGGTTGACGGTATTACGAAGTCACTGAATATCCGTCCTGGTAGTGTTGCATTTTGCACCGCACCCAACAATGCGGCAAGCGTGGAGCTAACTTCCGGGCAGATGGGGCAATTAGTGTTGGGATCAGTGCCCGCAAAGGATTTATTAGCACGCCTGAGCATGCCTCCAACGACTGACATAGTTAGTGCATGCCAACTGCTCTTCCCGCAGCGGCAGCAGCACATGTTCTTAACAGACCGGTACTAGCCATATGGCTAGTACCGCTTCGTGTGGTGTGATAAGTAGAGAAACACAGGCGTACTGAGCTTTGACGCTACTAAAAGTGATATTTTTCACAAACTTTCTGCCAAAAATCTGTGAGAGTATCTATATATTTGTTATAATTTAGCTGCTAAGCTCACTTTTCACAAGCAAACGAAACAAATCACAGCGAAACAATAATTCCCCCAAGGGGTATCTTACCCAGTGGATTTTAGTAGAGAGGAAGAGCTCTTGGCTATAAACAAGATAATGGTGTCTGCCCACAAAGAGTTTGCATCTTTGGTCACTCAAGAAAGCGGTCAGAGGTTAGCTAGCTGCTATCAGTGCGGTAACTGCACAGCTGGCTGTCCTGTGGCACGCGACGCAGACATCACACCAAACCAAGTTATGCGCTTATCACAGCTTAATGATAACAGCGTTCTGCAAAGTCGCATGATATGGCTTTGTGCAGGGTGTGGAACCTGCGCATTGCGCTGTCCGCGAGGGTTAAGTCCGGCTGCCGTTATGGACTCCCTTAGGCAGATCGCGGCTAAGCAGGGCGTTCCTGCAGCTGAACAAAATATACAAGCATTTCACCAATCATTCCTTAATGCAATTGCACGCGATGGTCGCGTTAACGAAGTTGGATTGGTTATCGAATATAAACTTCGGTCGCGACGCTTCACCGATGATATTGCATTAGGGCTAGTGATGTTCCAAAAAGGGAAACTGCCGCTTAAGCCTCAGCGCATCAAAGGGATATCGCAGCTTCGCCAGTGGGTAAAGGAAAGCTAATGGACACACTAACATATGCCTATTATCCAGGTTGTTCGCTGCATTCATCAGCCAAAGAGTATGATGTCTCCACTGCGGCCATCTGCAAAAAGTTGAACATAGTCCTTAAAGAGATTCCGGATTGGAACTGCTGTGGAGCATCGACTGCTCACAGTGTCAGCCATGAACTGGCACAAAAGCTTCCGCTTCGGAATCTCGACATCGCCAAACAGATGGGTATGAGTGACGTGGTTGCACCATGTGCCGCGTGCTATAACCGTCTTAAACTCGCGGCAGTGGAAACAGAGCACCCCGTTCGTGTTCTGAACATCATGAAGCTGCTGTCGAGTTTGCCGGAAGAGCGCATTCAAGCCGCGGTATCCAAAAAGTTGGAAGGGTTGAAAGTGGCCTGCTACTACGGATGCCTGCTTCTTCGTCCCAACACGGTTGCCGATGGCGAAGACAGCGAAAATCCCACTTCACTTCAGAAGCTAAGCGCACTAGCAGGTGCTGAGCCGGTGGCTTGGACACACGCCACAGAATGCTGCGGTGCTAGTTTGGCAGTAACCAAGCAAAACATCGTGCAGCGGCTGTCAACCGATATCGTAGAAGCCGCACGCGAGGCTGGCGCTGAACTCATCGTAACAGCATGTCCGATGTGCCAAAACAATCTGGACACCCGGCAGAAATCCGCAAAGCCAATGCCTGTGATCTATATCACTCAGTTATTGGGTTTGGCTATGGGATATTCGCCAAGTGAGCTGGGTATCGAAAGGCTCATCATATCACCACAGTCTGTGGTTCAGCGAGTGGTTGAAGGGAGTGTGGCGTAATGGCACGCATCGGAGTATTCGTCTGTCATTGTGGTACCAATATCGCCCGCACGGTTGATTGTGCTCGTGTGGCACAGGCAAGCACCGCTTTTCCAGGGGTTGTATTTGCTACCGATTATAAATATATGTGTTCCGAACCGGGACAGAACCTTATAAAGCAGGCTATCACAGCACACCGTCTCGACCGTGTGGTGGTAGCAAGCTGCTCACCGCGTCTGCATGAGCCAACCTTCCGCCGTTGTATTTCGGAGATGGGGCTGAACCCTCACATGTTCGAAATGGCCAACATCCGTGAACATTGTTCATGGGTGCACACCGATATGGCTGAAGCCACACGAAAGGCCATTGACCTCACGGCGATGGCTGCTGCAAAAGTCATCAAGAACAAGCCACTGACTACCAACCAGATTCCTATTACCCGAAAAGCGTTGGTCGTGGGAGGCGGAGTAGCCGGTATTCAAGCGGCACTCGATATCGCAGATGCTGGTTACCAGGTCACGCTTGTTGAGCGCACTCCTAGTATCGGCGGCAAGATGGCGCAGTATGATAAAACTTTCCCAACACTTGACTGTGCAGCATGTATTCTGACGCCGAAAATGGTGGATGCCGCCAGCCACCCTAACATTCGCCTGCTGACTTATAGCGAGGTGGAAAAGGTGGAGGGGTTTGTTGGCAACTTCACTGTGACCATCCGCAAGAAGGCCCGCAGCGTAGATGAGAGCAAGTGTACCGGCTGCGGCGCATGCTGGGAGAAATGCCCTGCGAAGACCGCAAGTGAGTTCGACTGCGATCTAGGCACCCGCAAAGCCATCTATGTGCCATTCCCGCAGGCTGTACCAAACATACCGGTCATCGACAGGAATATCTGCATTAAGTTCCAAAAAGATAAATGCGGTTCCTGCCAGAAGAGATGTCCTGCAGGAGCCATCGACTACACGCAGGAAGATACCGTGTTCACCGATAGCTTCGGCGCCATCGTGGCAGCCACAGGCTTCAAGACATGGGATCCAACCCCGTATGGCAACCTTGGGTATGGCCGATTCCCGGATGTAATCACCAGCCTGCAGTTTGAGCGATTGTTCAACGCAAGCGGCCCTACCGATGGTAAACTTGTTCGCCCTAGTGATCACGTGCCGCCGAAAAATGTGGTGTTCATTAGCTGCATCGGCAGCCGAGACGATGAAACTGGTCACAGTTACTGCAGTAAAGTGTGCTGCATGTATAACGCGAAGCATGCCTTATTGCTGCGTGAGAAATGTCCAGATGCACAGGCATATGTGTTCTATATGGATATCCGTGCCAATGGTAAGGGCTATGAAGAGTTTGTGCGGCGCACTCAAGACAACTACGGCGCCATCTACCTGCGCGGTCGCGTAAGCAAAGTCTCACAAAAAGGTGACAAGCTGATCGTCAAGGGTGCAGACACACTCTCTGGCAAGCAGGTTGAAATTGAGGCCGATATGGTGGTATTAGCCACTGCTATGGAGGCTCAGCCAGACGCTCGCGATACTGCGAGAACGCTTGGTATCAGCGTGGACGGCGACAACTGGTTCAGCGAAGCCCATCCTAAGCTTCGCCCGGTTGAGGTGCTGACCGCTGGTGTCTACCTTGCTGGTGCCTGTCAATATCCAAAAGACATTCCCGACAGCGTCGCTCAAGCGAGTGGAGCTGCCGCGAAAGTGATTGGCCTATTCAGTAAAGATCACTTGGAGTCCGAAGCTAATGTAGCCGAGGTCAACTCAACCACGTGCGCAGGATGTCAGTTGTGCGTTCAGGTATGCCCATTTGGTGCCATCACCACACAACAGCTCACCGATAGAAGCGGCAAGCCCACTAAAGTTGTTGCATCTGTTAACGAGGGATTGTGCCACGGATGCGGAACATGCGTAGCCGCATGCCGCAGCGCAAGCATTCAGCTTCGCGGCTTTAACGACGACCAGTTGCTTGCTGAACTAGATGCACTCTGCTTTAGCGGAAACACCATAGCTGATCAGCAGCTACTTCAGATACAGATACCATCGGAGGAGCACGCATGAGTGACACTGTAACGAAAACAACCATGGAGCACCATGTGCCTACCGAATGGAAGCCTCGACTAGTGGCATTTCTGTGCAACTGGTGCAGCTATGCAGGAGCCGACCTAGCCGGCAGCACCCGCCTAAACTATCCTGCTGATGTGCGAGTGATTCGCGTTCCGTGCAGTGGACGTGTTAACCCGCAGATGGTGCTTAAAGCATTTGAAAAAGGCGTTGACGGCGTGTTAGTAGCCGGATGCCATCCAGGTGACTGCCACTATTCTAAAGGCAACTTCTATGCCCGCCGCAGGCTAATGCTGCTGCAGCGTGTGTTGACATACATGGGCATTGATGAGGGACGCTATAAATTCGACTGGATTTCGGCGGCTGAGGGTCAGAAATTTGCTGAAGTGATTCAGAATTTCACGAAAACTGTTACCGAACTTGGGCCGTTCAAGGGGGTAGCTGAAGATGAGTGATGTTCAACAAGCGATAAGGCAATCGGCAGCAGAAATGCTGCGTGATAAGTCGGTTGATGTGGTCATCGGCTATCAACGAGGCAGTGCGCCGCATAAAAGCGCACCCGTATTCATAAGGGATGCCGAACAAGTAGACAGCCTGATCTTCGATGATACTTGCGTAAACAACCTGGCGGTATATATTCCCAACGCCATTAAGAATGAGCGCGTAGGGATTGTTCTAACGACCACTGATGTAAAAAGTGTTGTTGAGCTGCAGCGCGAGAACCAGCTAGATTCCTCGCGGCTGAAAGTCATCTTCGCAAGCAGCGATGAGGTCAGCAATTCGATGCCATCTGATGAAGCGCTGACGGAAATGAAGCGCGCGCTTCACCCGTTGACTGAAAGTTACGAAGCTCTGTCTGCTGCCGAACGACGCGCTTTCTGGGCCAAGCACTTTGCTAACTGCATTCGGTGTTATGGTTGTCGTTCTGTATGTCCGTCATGCTACTGTCCAGAATGTTTTGTTGATAAACCCGGACAAACATGGGTTAACAAGCAGGTCGATGCCAAAAGTAACTGGTTTTTCCATGTTGGGCGCATGATGCACCTTGTTGGTCGATGCATAGGATGTGGCGAGTGCGAGCGAGTTTGCCCTGCAGGTATACCTTTGGGCTTGCTTACTCAAGAGGTTAACCGAGATGCTGCCGAGATGTTTGGCCGCAATCCTGGTGAAAACCCCTCCGATAAGCCGCTGTTAGGGCAATATCGAGAGGACGATCCCGACCCATGTCCAGAGCATTAGTGGCGAAAGAGGATAGATAAGTGCAGCCAAAATACATTAAAAAATCACAATTCGCCCAATGGCTAACATCTATATCAGCCGGCCGGCAGTTGATTGCTCCTGTAAAAACAGAGCAGCATTACCAGTACAAACTCGTTAAGGATCATGCGCAGATAGATTTGGGTTTTAATGGTCCTGCCAGTAATCTGCGGCAGTGGTTTACGCCGCACAGTGAACAGCTGTTTTCGTTCCAAAAAGGCATCGATGGAAAACTGAGCCTTCAAGCTACTGAAGTGCCGTCGTCTCCGCGGATAATACTTGGCGTGCGTCCATGCGATGCTCGCGCTCTAGTATATCTTGATACCGTATATAGCTATGTGCCGCCCAAAGATGGTCCGTATTTTGCTCGTCGCGAGAACACGCTTCTGGTTGGGTTATTCTGCAATCAGCCAGAGTGGAGCTGCTTCTGCGCGATGGTTGGTGAAGGGCCAGAATCCACGGAATCACTCGACCTTCGGCTTGCCGACTTAGGTGATGGTTATCTTGCAGAGGCTTATACCGAAGCAGGTCAACAGCTAATCGCTGATTCGGCTTATGCTGATGCAACAGAAGCTCAGATGCAGCAGTTGCTTCAAATGATTGCCAAAGCACGTACTGGCATGGATGAGCTGATCAAGCGAAATCCAAACTGGCGCAACGAATGGGATGAGAAGCTCTTTGCCGATTTCGCGGAGCGCTGTCTAGGATGCGGTGTGTGCAGCTTTAACTGTCCAACTTGTCATTGCTTCGATATCGTAGACGAAGTTAAGGGCAACAGCGGAAACCGCTTCCGCGCATGGGATACCTGCCAGTTCGAAAAGTTCACTTTAATGGGACAAGGTCACAATCCAAGGCCGACACGAACAGACAGAACAAGACAGCGCGTTTTTCACAAATTCGACTTCAGCATGGAGAGATACCACATTCTTGGCTGTGTAGGATGCGGACGATGCGTGGCTATGTGCCCAGTAAATATCGACATGCGTGATGTGCTGAAGCAGATGCAGGAGGCGGCAAGATGAGCTGCAGTTGCCATAGTGAAACAAGTGATGCACCACATATCCACACTTGTGCCGAACAGTATGTGCCGCAGTTAGCGGTTATCAAAGAAGTTATCAGCGAAACTGAAGATACCAAGACCTTCAAAGCGGCATTTCAAGATGCGAAATACGCAGAGCAGTTCACATATCTGCCGGGTCAGTTTCAAGAGGTGTCTGTATTCGGAACTGGTGAGGCCACGTTCTGCTTAACAAGCAGTCCTTCTCAGAAGGATTACTTTGAATTTAGCGTGAAGCGTGTGGGATTAGTCACCGAAGCTATTCACAACCTGGAACCAGGTGATGTGGTTGGTGTACGCGCTCCATTGGGCAACAGCTTCCCTACCCATGAGTGGAAGGGTAAGAACCTGTGGATTATCGGTGGCGGTATCGGTATGGCTCCAGTGCGGTCGCTTCTGAACTACTGCCTGGATAACCGCAGTGATTTTGCCCGCATTGACACGCTGTATGGAGCCCGCAGCGCGGATGACTTGTGTTACCAGTATGAATTCGAAAATTGGGCAGCCTTACCAGACACCTATCTGCACCTAACAATTGACCGCGAAGACCCAGCGTGGAACGGCCATGTTGGTTTTGTTCCCTCATACCTTGAGGAGTTGGCTCCTAACCCAGAAAACACGATAGCTATTACCTGCGGCCCGCCCATTATGATTAAGTTCGTGATGGCCGCACTTACCAAAATGAAGTTCGCTCCAGAGCAGGTTTATACCACTTTGGAAATGAAGATGAAGTGCGGCGTTGGCAAATGCGGTCGATGTAACATCGGCCCATACTATGTGTGCACTGATGGCCCCGTCTTCAGTGCAGCGCAGCTAGAAGCTGTTGGGCCTGCAGCGCTAGGGTAAGTTATCTGTCGACGATGCTCAGTCTGTATTCCCGTGTCAACAGCGAGCAGACACGTTATTTGCTAAGTACCAATTCAATCGATACTGGTATTTGGCATCACCGACCTAGGGATTGGCAGTTTCCTCTGCTCTGTAAATACTGAGTTCTGCCAAGCTCTATGAAAACCGGTAACCGATAGCCCACGGTTGCCATTTATACCGAACGACCCACCCTCCGCCTCACCTCGGAGGGTGTTTCCTAATATATGATCTTGTTGTTTTGTTAGTATCCATGTCGAAGAACCCTACTTAGGGGCTTCACTGAAGTCATCAGCAGCATCAATTCATTGGTTGAATAGATGCATTTACTGAATTAGTAAACCAACGCGGTATAATTTCTTTGTATCTATATAACCTTTGGCCAAGACGCCTGCGTGAGGCATCATGACTAATATCTCTGTCTCTGCTGCAGATATTGCGCTATTCATTACTTCTATGCTTAGTTTTGGAATATGCGCTGCGGCCTTTGTTGCTCATCATGGAAAAATTAAACAGATTCCTGCATTGTCGCTTATTGGTGTATGGCTGTTGCTCGCCATTCGCGACGTTGTTTATATTGTCACCTTAAGCAATAGCACAGAAAGCCTCATAGAATATCACTTCGTCTCCGTACCGCTTATCGCGGTTATGCTTCTCTACATACAGCAGATCATGCTTCGTGACCGATATACCCCGTTGGTATGCTTTGGTATATCGGCA
>CAZFLA010000046.1:22045-23322 GCA_964519405.1 uncultured bacterium | reverse complement strand
TCCTGCGGTTCTCCGGTATGCTATAAGCTAAAGACGTACTTTTTCTAGTTATAATAGGTTATAGTGTCCTGCGGTTCTCCGGTATGCTATAAGCTGCAAGAAGACATCGCGAACAGTCAGGACGTTATAGTGTCCTGCGGTTCTCCGGTATGCTATAAGTGATGATAGTGGCAGTCGTTGTGGTACCCTGTTATAGTGTCCTGCGGTTCTCCGGTATGCTATAAGTTGCTATATCTTCATCCGTTAGTGAATAGAGTTATAGTGTCCTGCGGTTCTCCGGTATGCTATAAGAGAGGATTGGGAATTCCGTTCTACCAAGAAGTTATAGTGTCCTGCGGTTCTCCGGTATGCTATAAGTGCTGCTTAATCAAGTAGCACCCTGCCAGCGTTATAGTGTCCTGCGGTTCTCCGGTATGCTATAAGTCTAAGCCTTATGTTTATAGGAGTAAGTGTGTTATAGTGTCCTGCGGTTCTCCGGTATGCTATAAGATAGACATTTTGAAAAGCAAGATTCGTGCTTATAAACGCGTTTCGAGCGGAGAAAATGCCTAGAAAAATGAGAGTTGATAAGCCCTTTCGGCTTTTTCAACTCTCTTTTTTTCGCCAACTAACATCCGTATCCCGCAAAACTGCTTTTCCGTAACTTGCATACATCGCACATGACCCTTTGGCGGAAGGTTAGCCATCAACCTGGCGACATGCTTATCTACGGTCTCTTGTCCATTACACACTCTGCTGTAAATGCTGAACTGCAGCATATCATATCCGTCTTTGATAAGAAATCTGCGGAATTGTGTATATAGTTTGTGGTCTGCCTTAGTGACCATTGGCAGGTCGTAGAATACCATTAGTCTCATGAATCTACTCATATTCGTGTGTTTGAAGTGCCATCAATGTGGGTAGTATCAACCGTTTTGGATCGTGCTCCATGCACGCAGCCAGATAACTGCCTGCCAACATCTCTGCTGCCCTCAAGACCGTATGTTTACTGCCATCCATTAATATGTCGTTATATAATAGCCCAACAAGCTGTTGTTTATATTGCGTGTCAAGCATTCGGCCCGCTGGTTGTTGTGCTACATAAAGGTCTACAATGGGGCGGAAGGGTTCGATGAGATCGTCAGCCAGATTGAATGGATTTAGTTCACTGCGATGGTGCATGCCGTGTGCTGCCAAGAGGCCATGGAGTGTGATACCTCTTGCTACCGCACCACGAAGAACGGCATATCCGTAATTTAGGGCACTGTTTCTAGCATCATCGGCAAACCTTGTGAAAT
>CAZFLA010000046.1:17254-22035 GCA_964519405.1 uncultured bacterium | reverse complement strand
CGATATTGGATGAATCCCCACTCCCGATTTTGCTGGCCATGAGGCGAAGCTGGCTGCCGCAAGGTTTAGCTAACAAATCTAGACAGATAGCTTGGTTGATCACTTTCTGTCGGACAACTAGCTGCCAACAGCGTTTTAGGAATGGTTGGCTCATGGATAGTTGAAGCCGTTGAACAGAAACAAGCCGTGTGTGTGCCTGCATTGGCTGCCCGATAAAGCATGGAATGTGGCTTTCGTCGCACACGAATAATGTGACGTCATGAATTGCGCACTGAGCCAACAGAGCTGCAGTTATGGTGACCTGTTGGCTCTCAATTAGTAATATCGCAATATCTTCAAGGGGAAGGCTGGCAGGTGGGCCTTCACCTTGGGATATCATGAGCTGCTGTTGTTCAAACCTAAGCCGGGCAGGATTGGACAACACGACGGTTCGCCATGCCAAGCCGTTTCTCCTTACTTACAGGATGAACCTCGCCAAGAGGAGAGATGATGTATTTTTGGAGAATTTTGGCATTGCGTGGACCCAGACCTCTCTCCGCCTTGATGTCATTTGGATGACTAACATTGATATTGCCAGTTTTTCTATGGGTTCCTCGATAATACCAAATATTATCATCTATCCTAATAAGGTCGTATGGATACAGTGTGAAGACAAACTCATAACTGCTGTCCATAATGAACCATTCATCTTCGCTCTTATTAGCTGCTACAGCCTTGTTCGGTAATATGCCTGAAGCGAAGTGGTGGGTATATACTGGTACGAGGTAGAATTTACCGTCTTTGGTGAAAACATCGGTGCGAATCATATCACCGTTATCGGCTATCCCACCGCGGACCTTAATGCCTGTGTTTTGGACCTGCATGACTTTAACGCTTTTTACCAACGGGCCTTGAAATCCTGCCACATTGCTCGGTTTGTATAATGGCTGAGCGAAAGCCTTCTTTGCGTCTCCGCCAAATTCGGCGAGGCGCTGCCTAATGACGTTGTATAACTTGATGTTGGTTTCTGGTGCATACAAGTTTTTTACATCAGTTGGTGATAACGCGGTGAGGGGGCGTCGGATAACGCTGAACTGATTACCCTGTTCATCGGCCCTTAATGACCTTATGGTTTCGGCATGAAGTGCTCCTGATATCTTTCGATAGGGCATACGTGATACGATGACTGGCCTCACATCAAGGCCTTCATATCTGGGTAGTTGTTCCGCTCTGATCTCAGATTCAGGGTCTTCTTTGAGCCTCAATATTACTTCCGTGCGGAAAGAATCCCACGGCATGGGCAGTCTTTGGCGCATCCTGGTTTCTGCATCAATGATCTCACCTGTGAACTGGTTTATCTCTGGGGCTTGGGGTTTTTCCTTACCTTGCGACCATCTTGTTAGTATCTGAACCATGCGTTGTTCCGTCGCCGCGATGACACAAGCATCCATAGCATGATGAAGGTCACTTTCCGACCGCACTTTTTCTAAGCCCCACAAACCGCGGAGCATGGCCGTTATCCGGCCATTAACGCATCTTACCGGCACCTTAACGTTGGGGTCGGCGAATTTTAGGTTTTGGCGAACAAACTGACTAAAGGCACGGGCGATATACTTGGTGTCGTTAAGGTTGCGCTCGATGAAATCTTCTTGTTTTTGCGCCGAGAAGTCTTTACGGAGCAGGTTGTCGCGCTTTGTTCTATTGCGGCTGTATGTTACCTTTACCCAGTTCTCAAACAGAATCCAACGCGATTCGTTACCTTCAAGATACTCGCGTGGGGTTCGATCACGCTTGTTCTGGTTCTCTTGGTGGAGCACCAACACTTTATTGTTGTAGCCGTTATCAAAACTTCGACTAAACGGCAGGATATGGTCAATTTCCACGTAACCTGAATCGCGGAGTCTGCTTAGCTCAATGGGCTGCTGGCTATAGGCACATTGGCCATTTTGTTCGCGATACAGCCGCATTTTCAAGAGTTCATCACCCTTCACTTCTGTAGGTGAAACATGCGGAAACTGACCGACATAATACTTTACTGCGTTCTCTCTTGTCTCTTTATTCTTTTTCTGCTGTTTTTCAATCTCGGCTCGATCATCCTTTGATTTTCCGATTTCGCGGGCCATTTCTATGCGTATATATGTCGGTGAACCATATTTGTCGATCACCGCATTAACGACTTTGCGTGCTTGGCATAGTGCTCTGTGTACAACTGGGTTGTTAGTCAGCTCGTCAGGGATAACAGGCAGTTTTGTTTGAAGATTGCCGTCCTGCGGATTGCTGTGATTATACCCCGCTGCAGAGCATGCGTCTGAATAGATCATTCCTTTTTCAAGGTGCGGCAAGATATTGCGTATGGCTATCAAAGATAGGTGGCCGACTTTGGAGAAAGTATCGCATTTCAATGCCGCCGATATGATGTCTTCGCGGACACTATTCTGGCGTAAGTAGTCAGCGATATCGCTGTCTGTTTTGTAATATGTGAGTGCTTCGGCGATGGTATCTAGGATATTCGGTTGTGCCTTTACGCTATTCCATAGACCACAATCTTCAAAGCATCGACGCATGGCATGGTATCCCTTGAGCTCGACGAATGTGTCTTTTTCAGCGTCGAGAGGGTTGGTGTCATTGTCATCATTCGCTTGTTTTCTTCTGAAGTAGTTAACAGAAGTGAACCTAGCTTGATCGGGGTCAAGACCAAGAGCCTTCCTTATCTGAGCATATGTGAGTTTCGCTTGCTTATATGCAAGTGCCTCGATAGTGTGCTTTTCCTCAGGGGTGAGGTTCATCTCACCGCCCAAGACAGATATCGAAAGCTGGTTAATCTTCTGCAGCAGCATGAACCGTTCGAAACTGTAGGAGTTTTTCGGGGCGCGAATTTGGTCTGGCTCAAAGGTGCAGCTCCCGATGAGCTTAATGATATCATCACCTTTTGTGTAGGGCATTTGCCAAGTAAACACCGCCAGCAGCTTATCAAGAAATTCGTCTGAAGCATAGCTGCTGCCGAGTTTCTTCTGCTCTTCGAATATAACCCGAATTTCCTGCTCTAGCGTGGCACGATCAACGGAATGGGTGTAGTTGTCAGTGGTATTTCTCTTGCGTTCGATGAACTTTTCATCAAGTGCATACATTTGCCCGGCCGTTCGGTAACCGCGTTCTTGCATGATCTGCGTGTTGATGCTGATGTTTTCCAACACCTTGCCGTCTTCATCAGAACTGCTCTTAACAGACTTACGGTTACTCTTGAAGCCACGGCGTTTTATGATGTGAAAAAGTGCGCGGGCTAAATCATGGGGATCAAGCATTTGTTGAAGAGCGAGGTTGCGTAATTCCCATGGGTCTTTGGTTGTTGCTGAAACAACAAACAAGCTGTTTTTGATGTCTTCTGTGATTAGTCCGTATTCCACAAATAGTTGTTTTGCACGCTGAAGCCGTCCGGCTCTGCGCCGGAGACGCCTTCGAGTTCCTCGGGCTAGTCGTCTTGGCAACGCTAGTGATGCCTTTGTCTTGGGATCTTCGGCCGCGTTAAAGCAGCGAACGCCAAGGTTCTCGATTCTTTCTTGATCGAAATTGAGAACGGCCCACCCAATTGAAGCAATACCGATATCAAGACCCAAAGAATATTCCATAAAAAACCTCGATAAATGCATAAAAACGAAAACACTCATCAATACAAGGATACCCCTGCCAAAGTTGCCAATGACAGGGGAATACCTTACGGTTTTAACCTTATTATAGTGACTGCGGTTCTCCGGTATGCTATACAGATACTATTATAGGTCCAACCTCCTTATATATACCGCAACAACGAATAGGTTGTCAACATTTTACTGCCTATTTGCTGATATTCAACCATTTATTACGCGTTAGTCCTTCCCTTCACCGCCATTTACCCTAAAACCTTCGTCACTGGCCCAATAACAGCCCGTCCAACAGCTTGGCCAGCTCTTCGGGTGTGCGTTTGTTGAACACATAGGCATGCCGTCCGGTGCTGGTTTTGCTCCACCGAGAAACACCCTTGTCGTCGATGGTGATAGTGCCCCAATCGGACTGGCCCATCGCACTGCCCTGGGCATGCAGGGCATACATCACGGTGACGGGGTCCCATGACGAGCGTCCCTTATCACCGATATACAGCCGGTAGGCCATCGGCAGAGGGTGGTTCGCAGGGTATTTTGCTAAATTGGCGCATGTGATTACACGGTCGCCCACCTCATAACCACAGAAGATAACTGGCACCGGCGAGTCGTTCACCACGGTCTGAGCGGCTTTGATATCCTGCTGCACATTCCATTCCGCAAACTCAGGCCCCATATAAGCAGGATCGAAGCAGCCAGCCATGCAGACAATGCGTGCCACTTTTGCTGCCACCAGTGCTCGCCCGGTTTTGGGACCGATGGCGTCGGCAGGAGAGAGCAACAGATCAGCTATGTTGTTCAATGGGCCGACGGACACCAGCACCACACTGCCATCTTGCGAGGAGACCAGGCTTCTGCGCAGCACATCAAGAGCTCCGCGAAAAGCGATGGGTTTGTTGCCAAGGTATCGCTCGGACACAGCGCGGTTATACTTTTCGTGAATCTCTTCGGCGAGAAATCCGGGCTTTTTGTAGGTTCCCACAGCCACTGGTGCACCACCAAAATACTTGTTGATAGCCTCCACACAGCGCGGTCCCCATTTGCTGGATGTGCAGCATGTGATGGCGAGGATCTCGGCTTTCTTCGATCTTCGCAGTTGGTGCAGCAGGCTGATGGCGCCCACATCGTCGCAGTCGGGGCCGATATCTGTATCTAGTATCACTTTAG
>CAZFLA010000046.1:14015-17244 GCA_964519405.1 uncultured bacterium | reverse complement strand
GTGTGCCAGTATACTTCTTTAGTGCAATTATGGGAGCTGGTTTTACCGCTTTTTGAACAGCCTGCGGCTTGACTGGAGCAGGGGACTTAGTCGCAAGCTGCTGGATTTCGGCATCGGTGAGCAGGTAGTCGTATAGCTTCACATCGGCTAAGGTGCCCGTAAAAGGCGTCAGACTGCTGCCTAAGGTGAATAGCGGGGTGACATCGCCAAGGCTCTTGCATCCTGATTTTTCAAAGATGCCGTTTATATACAGCGTGGGTTGACCATTACGGAACTGTATGGCGAGGTGTGTCCAACCGGATAAGGGGTGGTTGTCCACCAACAAAGAAGGTAAACCGGCATCATGTGCCGCCACCACACTGACGCCATTGGTGCCTACAGCCAAGCCGATTCCTGACGGCTTCTGGCTGGATAAACCCATAGGCGACAGAGCAAACGGCAGTGCGCGGGTGCCCAGCAGCTTACTGTCATTCCAGGGAATGGTTGGGTCGTCTATGCCAGAGAAGAGCTGCCTTATCTCTGCATCAGTCAAGACACGAGGGTATACCCTGACATCATCGAGTTTACCTTGATACCAACCATAACCGCCTTGAGCTCCGCCGATCTGGTTAAAGCATGGGTGCACTGTCTTTGTGCTTTTCAAACCGACTTTAACTAGGTTGCCATTCACGTATAAACAGGGAGTGTTGTCTTTATAAACCAGTGTGATCAGATTCCAACCGGTTATGGTTTGGTTTGCCACCAATGGTGACGGCAGGTGGTTATCTGCCAGCTCGAACACGGAAACACCATTTGTTCCGACCGATACTCCAACCCCAGCTTCACCGCTCGACTCGCTGAATTGAGTAGCTGCCAACGCATACCGCTGACCTGTCAACCCTGTGGCTCCGGTCGCAACTTCCGCGGTGACGGCACGTTCTGCTGTCGGAGCTGCCCAGAACGATATGGTGAAGTTTCGCGATACCGATGAAAGGCTAGCGGTGTTCAGTGAAACGTAGTCTGACACTCCATTGAAGTCGAGAGCGCCATCGAGTTTACCATCTGTCCAGCCGCATCCCACCAATGTGCCCGTGTTGCCGCCGATAGTGTCTTCGGCTGCGACACCGGACATTTCGTTCAGCTTCCACCAAGCAGCACCTGAGCCACCGTTGCCGTATTCCGTTTCGATGCTAGAAGCTCGTGTGGAGGTAGGTTTCACCCATAGCGATACTGTGAAGTTATTCCTAATTTTGCTCAGCTTAGCGAGGGCAGTTGTTACAGTTGGCTGCCACTGCGCGATGGGTGCACAGTTTTCAGGTGTGCGCATATCTATTACAATGGCATTCACAGTGCTGCGGTAGTATCCTTCGGCAAAGGCACACGCGTTGATGACGCCAGATCGGGTGATGGTGATAGGTTTTGTGTATATCGGGCTTTGCTCTGTCGGTCGGCTGCCATCAAGGGTGTAGTGTATCACCGCATTCGGAGTGGAGCACCTTAACGCATAGGTTCTGGATGATTTACTGCACGTAAGCTCTGTTACAAGCGGCATCGCAGTAAACTTGGCGTTGCTTATCTGTCTGTTGTTGCTATAGCTAAACCATTCCGGTTTGTCCTCAAAGGCGCGCTTGGCTTTTCGAAGAACAAATGTGTTGTTGGCAAAGCTTCCGCTGCCGGCGTTGGACTTATTGAGATTGACCTCAACGCTCCATCGCGGACTAAACCTCACATTATTACGGAAAAGGTTATTCTCGAAGATGAGGTTGTTGTGGGCGTAGTTGCCCATAAACAGTATTGCTTCGCCGGATGTATTGTGGATGAAATTATCTTTGAATGTGACGTTATCTGTAGGACACTCGAAATCATATGCGCAGCCATCGGGCGAAGTGGGGTAGTCGCCGGCCCATCCGAATTCGTTGTTGATCACCTCGTTGCGGATACCTTCGCCGCCCTTCAGTATCCCAGCTAAAACCTGTGTGGTGCCGAGTGGGAAATAGGTCCAAGGGTAGTTGTATACAAATACGTTGTTAACCACATCCTGGTTGCTTCCCCAAGTTTGGTATATCTGGTTCCAACTGGTGTGACAGAGGGTATTTCCATCGAATAGCACGTTGTTTGCCAATCCGCCGTTCGTGGGGTTGCCATTAGTTCCCAGAAAGTCGGTGGAAAAACACTGTGTTCGGAGACCGATGCAGTTTTTCACGACGATGTTCTGGATGGGGGCGTTGGTGTCCCACCATATCGCTTTGCCTGCTCGGTTATACATTTCCATGGGGCTTGTTTCGGCAGCAGGCGGGCATGTCGGGTCATCTATATCGTGAATAAACAGCCTTTCGAAGTGCAGTGTGTCATATAGTCGGTCTGCGGAACTATTGTATATGATGTGGATTCCGGTCCATGCTCTGCCCAATTCCAGATCGCTGATGTGGTAACCATCCGAGTTGATGATCTGAATGCAATCCTGGTTAAGGCCAAGGGTTCTTCGGATATAAGGACGCTCGCCTTTGCCATAGGAGCTGACTATAATCGGGTTGGTGGGTGTGCCGCTACCGGAAAGTTTCAAGGTTTCCGACCAGATGTCGCCGCATCTCAACAGCAGTTTGTCACCTGGCTGCCAGGTTTTAGCCGAGGCCTTACTTAACGACTTCCATGGTCCATGTCCGCTTGTTTTGGTGGGAGCAAGACCATCATTGCCGTCGTTGCCTATTGATTGGCTGACATAATAAACGGATGCAGCATATGTGATTTTAGGTAATGTAAATAAACCGAGGGCCGCTATCGCCAGCCCCAGCAGCAGTGACTTTTTCATACAAATTCCTCTGGGTGTCTATTTGTTGTCCACGTTCTTGATAATCCCTAGCGTGATGTCAGACAAAGCTCGGTGCACTGGCACATCGGGAAACCCCTGATCGGTATACCATTGGGCGATAGCATGGGCACTTCCTAAGCAATCCCCGATTGGTTTCTTACTGTCCGAAAGACAGTCGAATATCTGGTTCAAGTGAGCAATAATGAAATCCGGCACAATACTGCCGAGGTCGGATTCTTCCAGCAAACTGGCTGTGCGTGATAGTATCTCAGCTCTAGTTTCCATTATGACGCTCCTTGATCTCTGCATGATGACATAAAGTTACAGCGGATACCGCAGCTCCGTGACCAGTTCCATCACGTCTGAGTTTATCTCAGCATGGTCTACTACCCACTTGGTTGAGTTTGGAACGAATAATTGTGCTCCGCCACCCTTAGCATA
>CAZFLA010000046.1:0-14005 GCA_964519405.1 uncultured bacterium | reverse complement strand
CGCCCCTGGTTTTAACTTATACAGCGTGACATAATGTGCGTTATTTGATTCGGGTAACGCAAACTCAACTATAGCTTCAGACGGAGTGTTGATGTGATTGCTCCTCGCGAACGAGTACCATCGCCCCAGCTTGCTAGACGGTCCCCAATAACGCACGGCGTATGCCACATGGTTCAGCTTCAGTATCTGTATGGCGTTGAAGCCTGATGTGTCAAATGACTGAAGGAAGTATCTGACCTGGTCTTCAGTCTGAGTGTTTACTTCCATCAATTTGGATATTAGTGCGGTATTGTCGGCTTTTCCGGTGGCAATTAAGGTCGCTCCCGACAGATTCGTGGCGGGGATTCGGGATGTCTGGTAGGCGAGAGTCTCGCCTCCAATCGACATAGTGTTGACATCAGTTGGGGCGTTCCCTCCACAGCCCGCAAATAGCAGGCATGTGAGGCCGCTAAAAACAATCAGTAACGTTCTGACGTAGTTTGTGTGAAGTAAACGCATGACCAATCCTAGTGCCAGTTGTGGGAAATACAACTCTATCCAGACATAGTTTTAACTGTATCCGTGAAGTTATCCTCTATGGATGGCTATTGATGGGGTGCATCAGTTGATTCCCAGCGAATTTCCACGGTACATGTCCGTTGATTTTCGTGGGGGAAACACCATCATTTCAGTGGTTATCATCCTAATAACAACTTGAGTTTGTATAATGAGACAAATCCTGATGATTATCCGTAGGTAAATGGATGTCTATTAAACCTGTTCTCGTAACAGCCCATTCTGGTGCAGAAGGAACGGCCCCTAACTCGCGGGAATACCTCAAACTCGCCTTAAGTTTTGACCCTGATGTGATTGAGGTCGACCTTAACATAAACTCCAACGGGAAGCGTGTAATCTCACACGATGCGCCGAATGGCGGAGACACGGTTGGCTTCGATGAGCTCATTCAGTTAGTGCATGGTTTTCAGGGGCAGATGAATCTGGATGTAAAGAACCTGGAGGTTGTTCGGGGGCTTAGTGCGTATCTAGACAACTGCGGTCTGGGTGACAGATACTTCTTAACCGGTCTTCAGTTTAGTGACATCCAGCAAGTTGGCGCAGACATCTGCGGAATGCGATATATGGTTAATGTGGTGGCGCGAACTCTTGAGGCATACAACCCGAACATCACAGAAAGCTGCGAAGAGCTGTGTCGGCGTGTTATCGCCGTCGGTGCATTTGGTATAAACATCAACCACCGTCTGATTACGGAGCGCCTACTAGCCGCTGCTCATGGCACTTTGCTCAAAATGTATGTGTGGACTGTGGACGACGAAGCCGATATTCGTGCCATGATTGCTATGGGCGTAGACTCAATCACCACCAGAAGCTTACTCCTGACTAAACAGTTAATCGGTTTATAATAGCTCCACTTCAGCGTATGGTACATAGGAGTTCATAGAGCGGGTAAAATGGTATCAGAGAAGATCGAAACAGCGGCTCCCCGCAGAAAGATGAAGTATGGCCCATCAATTAGACCCATCAGGTAATAACGATACCGAAACGCCGCTTACTCATAAGCTTAAGGTTACAGATAACCTTGCAGAGCTGCTAGACGTACTGCCTCCTGTAACACGCCAGAGCCTTATTCGTGAGCCTAACCTTGAGAACTTGCTTGAGATTGTGCTTGATCTAGGCCGTGAACCAGAGGCAAGGTTTCCGGATCGGCATGTGCGGCTCAGTGATGATGAAGTCACACTGAAGGACATCGAGTATATCACCTCGCGCATCGTGCCGTTCGGTAAGGACAACAGAGCAGGTATTCCAAGGACGCTGCATCGGATATCCGCTATTCGCAACCGATCAGGTGTCGTCATCGGCTTAACATGCCGCGTTGGACGAGCTGTATTCGGTACCATTGACATCATTCAAGATGTGGTGGAGAAGGGGAAGAGTATTCTCTGTCTGGGACGCCCTGGCGTCGGCAAAACCACAAAGCTGCGTGAAATCGCCCGAGTGCTTGCCGATGAATTCGATAAACGCGTGATTATCGTGGATACATCGAATGAAATCGCTGGTGATGGTGATATCCCGCATCCAGCTATTGGCCGAGCTCGGCGAATGCATGTGGCAGTGCCGGAACTGCAGCACGCTGTCATGATTGAAGCGGTTGAAAACCACATGCCGGAAGTGATCGTCATTGACGAGATTGGCACCGAGCAAGAGGCTTTTGCGGCGCGTACCATCGCGGAGCGCGGTGTTCAACTCATCGGCACTGCTCATGGAAACTCATTGGAAAACCTGCTGATGAACCCAACCCTGAGCGACCTTGTCGGTGGTGTTCAGACGGTAACACTCGGCGACGACGAAGCACGCCGCCGAGGCACGCAGAAGACAGTGCTCGAACGCAAAGCCCCTCCAACATTCGAGGTTGTCATCGAACTGATGGAAAAAGATAAACTCGCTATCCATCATGATGTGGCTGCAACTGTTGATCGTATGCTGTTGGGAGACGCTGCACGTCCTGAGATCCGCGTGCGAACCGACCAGGGCGATATAGATATCGTCCAACGCGGCGATGCCAGCGGCATGGAAGAGACAGGTCCAACCGTCCGCGAACTGCATAACCACCCGCGAACTCCTAAGGAACTTCCGCCAACGGTGAAGCTGTATGGATATGGTGTCAGCAGAACGCGGCTTGAGCGTGCGCTTCGCGAGCTGTATGTGCCTGGCTTCTTGGTGAGAAACCTAAGTGAAGCTGATGTGGTCGTGGCGCTTAGGGGAACTGCACAGAAAGATGCCAATAGACTGCGAGAAGCTCAGCAAAAGGGCGTCCCCATCTACCTCGTCAAGAGCAACACCTATGCACAGATCGCTAATGCGGTGCGGGATGTTTTCAGTATGAGGCCAGCCAGCAGCCTTGATGCCGCTCCAGAGGACCCTACAGTGAGTGCTCTGCAGGAGGCTCAAGAAGCGATTGATGAAGTGTTGGCGAAGATGCAGCCCATCGAGCTGCGCCCTCAAAACAGCTATGTCCGCAGACTGCAGCATCAGCTCATTGAGCGTCACAACTTGGTGAGCGAGAGTCTGGGTGAAGATCCGTTTAGACGGATACGGGTGCTGCCTTCGTAATACTAAGCATGATCCTCCGCAGCAGTATATGCATATCTGTTGCGGAGGATAGGCACAGATGTCGTTAGGAAGCCCAATCGGCATTCGCACCGACAGAAGCAGATGTGACGAACACACGTTGTTTGAATTCGTCGTCCGATAGGTTGGCGTAATACGCCGGTCGGATTTTAGCAATTAACTCGTCAACAGCAGATGCTGGTGCAAGCGACACGGTGCATCCGCCAAAACCAGCGCCTGTAAGCCGCGATCCAACGGCTCCAAATGACCTCATCAGAGATACCAATTCGTTAAGCTGCTCGCAGCTGATTTCGTAATCGTTGGCGCAGCTATCGTGGGATGCGTTCATCAGTGCGCCCATGGCAGCCATGTCACCTTTGTGCATGGCATCACAGGCTTGCTGTACCCGTAAACCCTCGGTAAGCACATGGGTGGCACGCTTCTTAGGTTGATATGCCTCTGCTTTGACCGGAATGACATCCAATAACTCGTCAGTGGTCATGCCAATGAAATCAGCGCAGTCTTGCAGCGAGACCGGACCATCGGGCAGCTTACTCAGAAGCTGTTGCCAGTCGCTGCGTGCTCTGAGAAAATCACCTAGTGACTGATAAGAATCTGAGGCATCTGTTGAGCCAATTAGTTTATTCAGCATTCGAATAGCGATTCGACATTCGGATACCCGCGAGTTATATGCATCGCGAGCTGCTCCAGACTTTTCTGCAACAACCATACTGTGTGCGACCACGAATTTCCAATCGCTTGGAATGGAGTAGGGTTGTGTTCGCAATGGATTGAAGTTGATGCAAAGAGCATGGTCCTTAAGCGAAAGCAGACTAGCGGCTTGATCCATCCCGCCGCCGCGGGTACCAACGTATTGCTCACCTTCTGCGCAGATGGCGGCCAATTGTTCTTTAGTTAACTCTATGCCATTGAGTTTGGATATGGTTAGTGCCATCACAACGACTGTAGCGGATGAACTGCTGAGCCCGGCTCCCTCAGGAACATCACCAGAGACGCAGATATTACCACCTTGAAGCGGTAAATGCTGAGGCGCATTTTGCTCACACCACAGCCAGATAGCTTGGCACGCTGCTTTAAGGTAGTTGCCCCAGTCGCCTTTCTCGTAAGTGGGGATATCAGCTGATATCTCAAAGTCTCGGCGTGTATATTTGGAGTCCATATTGATGGCATTAATTGCCGAACCATCACAGGGCGAGGCCACAATACATATTCGTTGCTCGGTGGCAATGGGAAGCACTGGCAGATTGTTGTAGTCGGTGTGCTCACCGATGATATTCACACGCCCTGGCGCATAGGCTTCCAGAACGCGAGTGGAGCTGCCAAACGTGTCAACTAGCTGTTTGTAAGCCATATCGGCTATTTGTGTTTTCATAGTGTGCCCTCTGCAAGCCTGCGCCGTGCCTCTGCCAAATCTTCCGGTGTGCCAATGTCAAGCCATGGTGCGTCTTCCATCTGTACTGACGCAACGGGCAGACCCTCAGCAATCATCATGTTAATGGCATCCGGCAGTTCATACTCGCCGCGAGCCGATGGCTTTAGCTTCTTCAAGTAGTCGAAGATGATGGGGTCAAATGCGAAAATACCTGCATTCATCCAGTGGGATGGAATAGATCCTTTTTCAGGTTTTTCAATGATCTCGTTGACGATGCCAGTCTCGTCGATCATGACTGCGGCGCCTTTATAAGGATCCTCAACCCATTTCAGAGCTGTCACTGCTTTGCAGTCGCCTTGGTTGATGCGATCTATTAATTTTTGATACAGATCATCTGAAGTTAAAATATCGCCAAATGTCATGATGAACGGTGAACCCGCGACAAGCTCTTCAGCTGATTGCAGAGCTGCGCCAGTGCCGTGAATCTCGGGCTGGTGAGCGTACTTAACCTCGATGCCGAGATCGCTGCCATCACCAAAGTGCGACTTAATGATGTCTGCAAGGTAGCGAACTACTATGATGAATTCGCGGCAGCCATGTTTGGCCACGCGCTTAATGATATGCTGCATAACCGGTTCGCCTTCTAGAGGAAGCATGGGTTTCGGCGTGGTCTGAGTAAGCACGCCAAGCCTTGTGCCCTTACCAGCGGCTAATAATACACATTTCATGAAAAAACTCCCGTTATTATATACCGATATCCCTTGTTTGATACCACATAATCGGCAGCTTTTCCATATAATGCTCTGTCGTAGGTATAACAAACAAAAACAGGGATCGGGTAATCCCAATCCCTGCTTTTCGGAAGCTGCTTGCTAGTCTTCATGCAGCATGTGGTAGCCGACTTCTCCGTGCTGTGTGATGTCGAGACCTTCGCGTTCATCGCGATCTGCAACCCGTAAACCGGTCGTGATCTTACAGATGCCCAGGATGATCAACGTCATGATGATCGCATAGATCATTGTGACGGCGACGGCTGCAAGTTGGATCAGCACAAGCCTGATTCCACCACTAACAAATAGACCTTGATGGGTCACTGCAGCGTTCACTGCACTTGTGGCGAAACAACCAGTGAGAATGGCACCCAATGTACCTCCCACGCCATGAACACCGAATGCGTCAAGTGCATCATCATATCCCAGTTTTGTTTTTACAACAGACACTGAGGTGTAACAGACTACACCAGCCAGTAAGCCGATGAAAACAGCGCCCATCGGGGTCACATATCCCGATGCAGGGGTGATGGCGACCAATCCGGCAACTAATCCAGAAGCTGCTCCTAAGGCACTTGGCTTGGATCGGTGTATCCATTCGCAGATAATCCAGCTCAGCATTGCCAGAGCCGATGCGATGTGGGTAACCACGAAAGCGGTGCCCGCAAGTCCGTTAGAGGCTACTGCACTGCCTCCGTTAAACCCAAACCAACCAAACCACAACAATGCGGCGCCTGTAAGGCACATTGTGAGGTTGTTCGGGAAGAATGGCTCTTTGCCGTATCCCTTTCGTTTGCCGATAACCAGCGCTGCGACGAGTGCGGAAATACCGCTGCTGATATGAACTACCGTGCCGCCAGCAAAGTCGAGAGCACCGAGTTTATATAACCAGCCGTCGGCATTCCACACCCAGTGAGCTAGTGGAGCGTATACCAGAGTGTTCCACAGGAATATGAACAGCACAAACGCACTGAACTTCATGCGTTCTGCAATCGCTCCTGCGATCAACGCGGGGGTGATCACAGCGAACATCATCTGGAATGCCATGAACACGATAAATGGCACCGTGGTGGCATATGTTCCGCTGGGAATCTGTCCGACATTTCTGAGAAACGCATAGTCTAGTCCGCCAATGACCCCTCCGTGTGAAGGGCCAAAAGCAGTCGTGAAGCCGAGTAGAATCCATTGAAGGGTCGATACTCCCAAGGCGACAAAACAATACATGAAAGTGCTCAGCACGTTCTTGGTGCGGACAAGTCCGCCATAGAACAGCGCGAGGCCAGGCGTCATAAGCATAACCAGCGCGGTGCTGACAAGCATCCAAGCCGTATCGCCAGTGTCGACTTTGGGGGTATCTGCCGCATGGGCAGGTAAAGATGCGATAACCATGGTTATCGCCGTAGCTAGAGCGAGTGTTGATTTCTTGCGCACGTGTTTATCCTCCGAGATTAGACGGAGACAAGCCAATCACGTCTTTGGGTGGATTGCCCTGTAGTAAATTTGGTCAGGCTTAAATCAGAGCCTTTGGAACCATCAGTGGTGCGCGCTTGAGTAGACTCGTCTTAGGCGCCTACTCTGTCATTAAGTAAATTATACCAGAGGTGATATGTGATTTTAGATGTGAATTACGGATGTACATAAAAAGCCCAGCCATCCGAGAATGGCTGGGTCATTGACAGACGAGAGAAACTGACCGCAATGTTCGTTGCAAGCTTTGGTATGAAGCTTACTCCTCACGCAGCATATGGTAGCCGATCTCGCCGTGCTGAGTGAAGTCCAACCCTTCAACTTCATCTTGTTCTGCTACACGAACTCCCATCACTGCCTTGCAAACAAGCAGGATGACAGCCGTGACGCTAGCGGCGAAAACAACCGTCACTGTGATCGCTTGTATCTGTGAAACTAGCAATGTTGAGTTTCCGCCTAATGCCAAACCGACATGTGTGACGACAGGGTTTACGGCGCTTGTTGCGAAAAATCCCGCCATCAACGCACCAGTCGCTCCACCGATGCCATGTACGCCAAAAGCATCAAGGGCGTCGTCGTAGCCGATACGTCCTTTTGCATTTACTGCGAGATAACACACGATACCCAACAATGCTCCGATGAACATTGCGGATGCCGGTGTGACATATCCAGACACTGGCGTAATTCCGGCTAACCCAGCAACTGCGCCTGATACAGCACCTAATGCACTTGGCTTCTGACGCTGTATCCACTCTATCGCAATCCAACTTGCGCAAGCGCAAGCAGCGGCTACATGGGTAACCATGAAGGCATTACATGCCAACGCGCCTGATGTTAACGCGCTGCCGCCATTAAAACCAAACCAGCCAAACCATAGCAATGCGCCGCCGGTGAGGCACATCGTCAAGTTGTTTGGAAAGAACGCCTCCTTGCCGTAACCGCGCCGTTTACCAACCAGGTAAGCAGCGACAAGCGCCGATATACCGCTGGATACATGCACCACGATGCCTCCAGCAAAGTCAATGGCGCCTTGTTTCGCTAACCAGCCATCAACGTTCCACATCCAGTGAGCTACCGGTGCATACACACAGGTGTTCCACACGAAGCAAAATACTAGAAATGTGGAGAACTTCATACGTTCCGCCACAGCACCTGCTATCAACCCAGGTGTAATGACGGCAAACATCATTTGGTAGGCTACGAAAATCATCTGAGGTACGGTTGTGGCGTAATGAGCACTAGGTGCAAATCCCACTCCGTGCAGGAATGCATAATCCATATTGCCGATATACCCACCAATAGATGGAGCGAATACTTCGGAATAGCCGATGGTCACCCATTGAATAGTGGCTACGGCGAGAGCACCGAAGCAATACATGAAAATGCTGAGAACATTCTTAGTCCGAACCAGCCCTCCGTAAAATAATGCCAGTCCAGGGGTCATTAACATGACCAAAGCGGTGGAAAGCAGCATCCAGGCTGTGTCGCCTGAATCGATCTTGGTAGCTGCAGCCGCATGTGCAGGTACAGCGACGACGACTAACAACATCGCCAGTGATACTAGGGAATTCATTGATTTGCGCACGTGTTTGTCCTCTATGTTGACGAAGACAATCCAATCGCGTCCATGCGTGTGGTTGTCGGGATGGAAGCTTTGGGCGAGGGGTCTATGCCCATTGGCTGCAACTTTGCGCGAGAGGAAACTAGCGCGTCATAGACGCTAATAATCCCAGTAAATTATAACATGCCAGATCGCCAGCAATTTGCTGTCGGACACTATGTGTATGAGGGTGTATCAGATGGGGGTTATGATGATTTACTGCGCTGCAGCTTACGCAGAAGGTGATAGTTAATTAACTTGATGCTTTGGCGTTTGAGGATGCTGCCTATTTCGCTGTCAGTAGAGAACAAGCGGAACTCCGTAGAGCGGTCGCGCCAACTTCCAGTAATGGCTTGCACTTCGTCTGTTGGTACCACAGGATGAATATATAACTCGGTAACACCAGGTTTAAGGTTGTTGAGTATTCGTTTCCAGTAAGCATCAACATTCTCGTTTGCCCCACGATCACCGTGTATAAGGTAGTCTGGGAATACTAATCCCATGTCGGCAGCCTGTTTGCGGACTTCCGATGCGCCGAACTTGTCAAGAAGCGATTGACTTGGCATACGCAGGGGCACATTAAGCTCTTTGGCAATCTGAAGATAAACGGGCCAGAAGGAAAGACTGTAGTTCAAGGCGCCCATGTGGCTGTCGATATGGCTGATATCGACCCCATGCTTTTGCATGCGATCGACTTGAGCATGGGCTTCTGCTAAGGCTGCTTTCGGTGTTGCGTTAGCCATAAAATTGGGTACATCGCTGTACATATATCCCTTGGGGTCCAAAAGACATTTATACTCATCACCAACACCAACAGTGCCCCAACGGTAGCTGCCCCATTCACTGGTGTGCGTGAGGTGGAGCCCAAACGAGGCTTCTGTCGATCGTCTCGCGTAGTCAGCCATTTCAGCAAACCAAGCACATGGTGTCATCAGCGTTGTGCTGGTAACCCTGTGCTGCTCAATGCACCGTCTGACGGCAAGATTAGCGGCATGACACATACCGGCGTCATCAGCGTTGACGATCAAAAGCCTGGTGTTGGGTGCATAGCCAAGCTGTTCATTGAGGCTAGTGGTGTTTATCATATGCGTATTTTAGCATAGATGGCATTGAATAGCACCCTTTTGTGCGGGTAACATGATATCATGATGCAATATTACAATTCACCGTTTCGCCCATGGTAATGGCTAGGAAAAAGCTTGATGCTGTTGTCGTGGTGGGGCCCACAGCTTCTGGTAAAAGCGCCTTAGCACTGCGGTTTGCCGAAGAGCGAAATGGGGAGATCATTTCAGCAGACTGCATGGCGGTTTACAAGGGATTTGATATTGGTACCGCGAAACCGTCTGCAGACGAAATGAGCCGAGTTCCGTTCCATCTGATTGATGTTGTGGAACCAACAACTGCGTTTAATGTGGCCATGTTTCAATCGATGGCTATGGATGCTGTGAGACACATACAGGGGCGAGGACGGATACCCGTTATCGTTGGCGGTACCGGCTTGTATGTTCGGGCATTGCTTCGTGGATTTAGCTTACCGCCCGCGGTTAACAGTCCTGAAATACGTAAGCAGCTCATAGAACGGGCACAGTCGGGCGAGTTGGCGATAATGCACGACGAGTTACAAAAGCTTGATCCTGACGCGGCTGCGAAGATACATCCAAATGATATGATCCGTCTGACTAGAGCTCTTGAGGTGATTATGACTACTGGTAAGTCATTTTCACAGCAACAACAGGCGGTTGCTCCGCCAGAGTTAAGCAATATAGCCGTTTTTGGCCTTCAGTTAACTCGCGATACTCTGGTGAAGAGAATAGAAGATCGCTGTCATAAGATGATCGAAGCTGGTTGGCTTGATGAGGTCAGGCAGTTGCTGCAAGACGGCGTGCCTGTAGATTCACCTGCCATGCGTTCGCTTGGATATCGGGAATTAGCTGAGGTGTCTTCAGGTTCGATGAGCCTAGAGGATGCGATACCTGAAATTATCAAACAAACACGTCAGTATGCCAAACGTCAGATGACATGGTTCCGGAAGGAAGAGAATGTGGTTTGGCTTGATGCCTCTCGGTCAGAAGAAAGTCTCTATCTAGAAATGCTGACGTCTATCGATTAGTTCCATGACAGGAGTCATCTGAGATGAATCAAAAGTCACAAATGAACGTGCAGGATATGTTCTTGAACCAGGCACGTAAGGATTGCATTGCTGTTATTGTGACGCTGCTCAATGGCACAGAAATGAAGGGCGTTATTAGAGGGTATGACTTTTATACTCTTCTATTTCAAACACAAAACCAAGCGACGACGCTGATATATAAACATGCGGTGGCGACAATCGTTCCGTGTCAGGAGTTGATCCAATTCAACAATCCGCTGACCGCTATGCAAGAAAACCCGCTGGAATCTACAGTAGCAAGTAATAAGAAAATATAACAAGGAGAACCCCAGGCAGTATCATGCAGTTTACAAAAATGCACGGCATAGGCAATGACTTTGTTGTTGTTGACAGCCTGAAGCATACATATACAGAAGAAGAAATACCTGCAATGAGCAGGTTCCTGTGCGACCGACGTTTTGGCGTAGGCGGCGATGGTTTAATCCTCGTGCTGCCAAGTAAACAAGGCCATGCGATGATGCGTATGTTCAACCCCGATGGGTCAGAAGCTGAGATGTGTGGTAATGGCATTCGCTGCTTTGCGAAATATGTGTATGATCACCAAATTGTGCCTGAGACCAATATCAACGTGGAGACTTTGGCAGGTATTAAGTATCTTAAGCTCAGCTTGAAGGGCGGCAAAGTGAGTGAGGTTTGTGTTGATATGGGCACACCTGAGCTGTCTCCTGAGCTTATCCCGGTCAAGGCCGATATGAACCCCGTGATTGGTCTGCCGCTCAAGGTGGCTGGTCGGAAACTTGATATCACCTGTGTGAGCATGGGAAATCCTCATGCGATTATCTTCACGGATGATGTGGATGTAATCCCTCTTGAAAAACTGGGTCCGCAGATTGAAACACACAAGATATTCCCAAAGAAAACTAACGTGCATTTTGTGCAAGTGATAAGCACCAACGAAATCAAGATGCGAACA
The DNA here is from genome assembly GCA_964519405.1 of uncultured bacterium. Taxonomy (GTDB): domain Bacteria; phylum Armatimonadota; class HRBIN16; order HRBIN16; family HRBIN16. The sequence goes on along the minus strand of CAZFLA010000046.1, from coordinate 2,587 downwards.
TGGGAACGCGGCGCAGGGATTACTTTAGCATGTGGAACTGGTGCATGCAGCTGTGCTGTTGCCAGCCACCTAAATAAGCTCACTGGACGCAGTATGCTTATCCACCTGCCAGGCGGTGATCTGCAAGTGGAATGGGCAGGCGACAATCGGGTTCTTATGACAGGTCCTGCCGAAGAGGTCTTTAGCGGCGAACTGCCGTTATAATATAGCTACAGACATCGTGTATATATCTGAGGTGCACGCGGAACCGTGCACCTCATTCATGACATAACTAAACTAAGGAGCGCGATCACAATGCCCACAAAAGCTGCTAGACTAGGAAAAACACCACCTTATCTTTTTGGAGAAATCGCAAAGAAAAAAGCTAAAGCGATTGCTGAGGGTGTTGACTTAATTGACTTCGGCATTGGTGATCCCGATCAGCCCACGCCGCAGCCGATTATCGATCAGTTGAGCGTATATGCTAATGATCCGTCAACACACTGTTATGACGAGACCCCTCAGGGTGATCCTTCTTTAATGAATGCTGTTTCCGAATGGTATAAGACGAACTACAGTGTCGATATCGATCCGAAGACGGAAAGCTTGCTGCTGATTGGCAGCAAAGAGGGCTTGGCGCATCTAGCCTGGGCTTACATTGAAGAAGGCGATATCTCTTTGGTTCCAGATCCTGCCTATACGGTATACGAGATTAATACCAAGTTGGCCGGTGGTGATGTTTATAAAATGCCGCTGCTTAAAGAGAACGGCTTCCTACCTGACCTCGATGCTATTCCGGTTGACGTCGCAGAAAAAGCCAAACTGCTGTGGTTGAATTACCCCAACAATCCAACTGCAGCCGTGGCGACGATTGAGTTCTACGAGAAGGCTGTTGCCTTTGCTAAGAAATACGATCTGCTGATTGTCAACGACGCCGCATACAGCATGGTCACCTATGGCGGATATAAGCACCCCAGCATCCTGCAGGTAGCCGGTGCGAAGGATGTATGCCTTGAGTTCAACTCACTGTCGAAAATGTTCAATATGACCGGTTGGCGTGTGGCTTTTGCTGCAGGTAATGCCGATGCTGTTGCCAACTTAAACAAGATGAAGGGCTTTATCGACAGCAAGCAGTTCGCTGCCATCTCTAGAACAGGTGCATATGCATTGCTGCATGGAGACAACAGCAAGAGCCTGAAACTCATCGCCAAACGGCTGGACATCCTGTGCTCAGGTTTACGCGAAATCGGATGGGACGTTCCTACTCCGCAGGCCACATTCTATGTATGGGTGCCAACCCCTGCAGGAATGGGATCGCTGGAGTTTGCTGGCCAGTTACTTGAAAAGGCTGGTATACTAGCCATTCCTGGTATCGGGTATGGCCCGCATGGTGATGGTTATGTGCGATTTAGCGTAACGGTAAATGGCGACGTCGATGGCGAGCGGGTTGTGGAAGCCGTGGAGCGCATCAAGAAGCATTTCGCATAAGCTTCATTCCGCTTTACTGATTTGGTTGGGGGATCAAAGCGCGTGGCATTCACGCACTTTGATCCCTACTTTTTAGGAGTATTCATGCAAGAAAGCAGTAATAAAAAGAACCAGACTCACACCATTGAGTTTGTTGAAAAAGTGTTCTTGGTGTTCGTTAATGATGACGAAACAGAAGATCAATATGTTGAAGATGAGCTCGAGTCGCTGGTCAACACAGCAGGCGGCGAGGTGGTGGGGTTTGCACGTCAGCGGCGGCAAGGTCATGCCGAGGTCGCAACATATCTCGGCAAAGGTAAGGTTGATGAAGTTAAACCGCAGATCAAGGACTGTGCAACCGATCTGGTCATCTTTGACGGGGAATTGAGCGCCATCCAGCAGCGAAACCTCGAAAACGCCTGGGAAGTTCGGGTTATCGACCGAACACAGTTGATTTTGGATATCTTCTCGCAAAGGGCACGAACCAGTGAAGGCAAACTGCAGGTGCAGCTTGCCCGGCTGACTTATATGATGCCGCGATTAATGTCTGTCTACACGAAATTCGAGCAGCAGCAGGGCGGTATCGGCGTGCGAGGCGGATCGGGTGAGACAAAGCTGGAGTCAGACCGTCGCATGGTGCGAGAGCGTATCGCTGCTCTTAAGGACGAACTCGAAGAGGTCAAGAAGCAGCGTCTGTCGCAAAGAACCGAACGACGCAAGCTGCCTTTCCCGTTTGGCGCGCTTGTGGGATACACCAGTGCCGGTAAATCGACGCTGCTGAACACGCTTTCGGGTGCTGATATCTATGCTGACCCCAAACTCTTCGCAACGCTTGATCCTACTATCAGAAAAGTGGACTTTCCCAGCGGATTCGGAGTCATGATGGCCGATACTGTAGGATTTATCCGCAACCTGCCGCATAGCTTGGTAGCCGCGTTCAGAGCGACGCTCGAAGAGGTGACGGAGGCCGATTTCCTCATTCATGTGATAGATGCCAGCCATCCAGACTTCGAACTGCAGCGCGATGCCGTGATGGATGTGCTTGACGAGTTGGGTGTTAAACGTAAACCAATCATCAATGTTTACAACAAGAGTGATTTAGTCGAAGACCAATATGAACTCCGACATAAAGTAGCCTCTG
>CAZFLA010000045.1:22757-23598 GCA_964519405.1 uncultured bacterium | reverse complement strand
GGTGCTACCTACAGATTCGCCCCATTGGCTGCGATGCACTCTTTATACCACCAGTAGCTGTCCTTAGGGATGCGCTGTTTGGTGGCGTAGTCGACATAGATAATGCCGAAGCGCTGTTTGAAGCCCTCTGCCCATTCAAAGTTATCCATGAGCGACCACAGGAAGTATCCGGCAACATCCACACCGTCGTCAGCGGCGCGTTTTAGCTCACGAAGATACCTGTGCAGGTAGTCAATTCGCTGGCTGTCGTGCACTTTACCATCGAGGTGGATGACGTCATTATTGCTCATGCCGTTTTCGGTGACGACCACCGGCTTGCCGTAGCGCTCATACAGCCACTTTGGCGTGTAGTAAAGCGCTTCAGGGGTGATCGGCCATTTCATGGCTGTTAATGGGTTGCCGACGGGTTCCGGCACATACTCAGGAGTACCATCTTTACCTGCTTTGATGCAGCAGCCTTGATATGTGTTGAACGCGCATACGTCCAGCGGTTGAGCGATGATCTCCATATCGCCAGCTTTTGGTTTAGGAGCATCGGCACCGAGCGCCTTGATAATCGCATCTGGGTAGCCTTTGCCAAACATCGGATCTGTCCAGAAGAGTGTGGGATCCATACTAGCGCCTTGCGGATTCAAGAACCATTGCCGTGCGGCCTCAACATCCTCAGCACTGTCGGAGTATGGGTAGCAGGCATTACCGATGGGAACCATACCCACCTTAACCGGCTTCAGAGCATGACCGCGAATTGCTTGAACAGCTTTACCATGTGCCAGCAGAGCGTTGTGGGCCGCGGAGGCCACGAGCCCTGTCTGAAGTCGATCACCAGGGGCATGGACACCTG
>CAZFLA010000045.1:0-22747 GCA_964519405.1 uncultured bacterium | reverse complement strand
CGTCAGCCAGTTGGCAGCACGGTCAGAGAGACGGTAAGTACACACTGCCGCGTAGTATGAGAACCAGTCTGCGATGTCGCGGTTCAGCCATCCGCCGCGTCGGTAGAGTTCCAGCGGTAGATCCCAGTGGAAGAGTGTTATCCAAGGTGTGATGCCGGCATCTACGAGTTCATCGACTAGGCGATCGTAGAAATCGAGAGCGGCTTCATTCACTTTACCGGTGCCATCGGGCATTACCCAGGGCCAAGAAATGCTGAACCGGTAGGCGTTAATGCCCAACTGCTTCATTAACGCCACATCCTCTTTCATATGAGCGATGTGTTCTGGTCCGCTGCTTCCATCATGACCAAGGTATGTGGCTCCCGGTTTGCTGCAAAACATATCCCATACACAGGGTTTACGCCCTTCAGCCAGGCGTGTGCCCTCTATTTGGTAGGCTGCCGTGGCCGTTCCCCAAGCGAAATCTTTATTAAAAGGCATATATAGCTCCTCATCCCGATAGTATGATTCTCGTATTTATAATACATTAATTGCTTTGCTAACATAGCCCGACGCGGTTACCGCACAGGCGTGTCATCGGTCTTTGCTTCGAACACATCGGGTGCGTTGTCGCGGATATGCTGCATGATTGTGATGATGTCCGGGTGCTTACCGGATATTGTCATCGATGATTGCGGCGTTGTGGTTACCAGCCTGATGCTGCTGATACCCGATGGGCTGCGGTTACTCTTGACGATGATGAGCTTAGTTAGTTCATCCCATCGAACAGCTTTGTCATAGAAACTAGACGATGCGCTTGTGCAGATGATACCTCGTTTGTCGATACAGTAATGAGCTGTAAAGTAATACAGCCAATACAGGGGAACCCTAAGGGCTAACACTATGTAGATGGCTGCCGCCATGACCATCCAAAAAATCCATACCGATTGATGGGGTTGTGCACGCATAAATATGACCACGACTGACAGCAGCACCAACTCGTAAATGACGGTAAATATGCCTAAGCTCTGCATATTTACTACAGCTTGATTTAGTTTGTATCTGTATGGTGCCGCTGATATTCGGCTCATTCGCACTTGCCAGTATCTGCAAGAGTCGTATGCCTGCCGGAAGTCAAGTGAAAGACTAACACCAACGTAAAGCACCATTGGTAACAGAAACAAGACCCACACGGCATTTTCTGCGTATTCATTACGCTGCAGTACGAAAAGGGCAAAGAATACACAGCCTAAAATGGCATATATGGTTGTTCGGCCAAGCGTATGTGATGGAGTTTGCGCACCAGGCATGATGGGTGATAGACCGTCTGCCGCAACCCCGAATTTCTCAGGTGCATGATGTTGAAGCTCAGCGGCAATTTGGTCTATACACTCGTTGTCACTTGTGATCGAGATCCGTTTTACTTCACTGATACTTGGCGGTGCTGTGCTTAACAACAACCTAGATATTTTGGATGGTATCGTTGCGTCATAGATAACATCAATGCCAGAAAGTATATTCCAGCCGATGTGTGTTTCGATACCATTGGCTACAAGCGACTTGATGCACACCTCTTCATCATCAATGCAGATACGAGCGGTCAGTTTTTGAACGAGTTTGAGTGTTCCCAATATCACCGACAGCATGAATACCACGGCTGCAGTATGCGATACAATCGGGATGTAACTAGCGCGATGGTCCAGAATGAACAAACAAGCTGCAGAGACTATGGTCATCATCGTAATGAATACCACCCAATTGATTACACTCTGCTTTCTGCCGAGAATGGGATAACATGCTGTGCTCTTTGCGAACTCCTGCTGTCGTTGTTGAAAGTTGGCGGCGAATATGATGAGGTTGGCGGCGCACTCCCACATCCCGAATGCCCAAATTGTTGTTGTATATAGCCGAGAAGCTGATGATATCTGCGGTGTCTTAACTATTAGGGTTAGCAGATAGAGCGACCAGATCAACGCGACTAAATACACAGCACCACTAATAACCTTGAATATGCGGCTGCTTGCGTTGGATTGTGTGTCGGAAATATCCGTGAGTTTGTCTGGAACCGTGTCTTTGATGAGCAGGATAATGGCGCCTATTTGCGGGTGCTTACCGGAAATGACGATAGGCATTGAGCGCAGGTCGCCTTTAATGACGACCTTATTGAGCTTTGAGGGATCAGATGCATGGTGGTGTATCTCTACGGAAGTGATTTGCTTCCAATTTAGTGCCTTTTCCTGGGGATTGTTGAACACGCTTTGAACCCTTATGTTCAGATCAGAGAGACATAGGTGGCTTGTCAGATACTCTATACAGCTTCCTACGAAGGTCATCATGAACATCAGCCATATGCCCAAAAACAATGGGATCATTACGGTACCGTCCATTTGCCCGTCGTGACTAGCATGAAGTCCACGCAATATGACGATGATCCATATGGCAGCAGCAGTGGTTAAGCAGCATAGCACCGAAGTGAGTGCCACTGCATTTCGGATATGCCGCTTGTCAGTCACTAGTCGAAAACACAGCGGATTTGTAATAAAGTTGCGACGCCGCTCTTTCCAGTTCTTAGTTGAGTGAATACACATCAAGGCAAGAAATGCATAAAAACCTATTGCAAACACAGTGAAGAACCAGTCTGTACCGTTACTTTGTGCTGTTGGCATATAGTATCTCCGTTAGGCTGCATGATAAATGGTTGATATCTACTGTTGCTGTAAATGTTATACTCCAGTGTTTGGTTGTAAGCAAGTCCGGCAGCAGCTCAGTGGCATGTTTCATGTGTGTTAATTGAGATGGTAACCTGCTGTGTGTGATGCGTTTGTGTGCCGACGGGCCAAGCTAATAAGGTATAATCATGTGTACACCGATGATGATAAGGCGAAATACGAGGTGGGTGCGATGGAAAATTCTTGTCCGCTTTGCCAACCAGGGCAGATGGTAGCGGAAACCGACTACTGGGTGCTGATGTGGGATGAATACCCCGTGAGTGAAGGGCATATGCTTGTTGTGCTGAAACGGCATACTGATGACTTTTGGGGACTCAGCACTGAAGAATGGCATGACTTGCATCTAGCCATGGAAGAAGCGAAGAAAATGATCGACGATCAGTTCGCACCTGAAGGTTATAATATTGGCTCCAACCTGGGTGAAGTCGCCGGTCAAACAGTGCCGCATGTTCACGTGCACCTTATTCCAAGGTATCAAGGCGACCACGCGAACCCCAGAGGCGGTATCCGCAACGTTCGTGATCCGCTTGTTGATTACTAGAATCTGAAACAACTCTCTAAAGCTGCCGAACTGCGGAATAACTTACCGCGGTTCGGCAACTTTTTGTTTATGGCTGACTACCATCGGCTGGCTTCTTCTTTAGCAATGGCCACCCAACGCAACACGCGCTCTGGCTGGTTTCTAATGGTGTGGTTGTCTTTCATGATGGCCTCTGCACGGCAGTTGTGCTGCTTCGCCAAACTGAATGCATGACGAAGCGTCTTCCTAACCAGCTCCTCATCCCAGTTATCCATGGCAAGGTGCGAGGGATTTGGTTTGAATGACGTGATGTAGTTGGGGCCAAGCGCTTCGGTGATGCTCTCCAGGCTGCACCAAGGCGACACCGATACGCGCCGCAGGTTGGGATGCTGCTTCACAATGTGCCAACGGCTGTGGATAGGCTCACAACAGCCATAGCATGTTAATGCGAATTTCTCCATGATGCGCCGTTCATATGGAAACACATACTCCGCATACATATGCGGCGATACATTAACGGTCTCCTGGCTTTCGGTAAAGCCCCACATCTGTTTGGCGGTGACTTTTTGGCCATCCGCGACGGTTGGAATCTCATCAGACCATCCCCAGCCGCCCGAGCCCACATAACTGCCGTCGTTGTTTTGATACAGCAAACCAACCTCTTCAAGCTGCTTAATCTTGTTAAGGTGGCCTTCGCAGATGAAGTTCATCAGTGCATGAAGCCCATCAGGTTCTTCGCACATGTCCACAAGCATCTGCTCGATTCCCCGCAGCCTCACCGCTTCGAAGGTCACACCCAACGACCACCACCAGCTCTGCTTGCGCCTGACCCGAAGGATCCCATCGAATACCTCGTGGGCGAAAGCCAGCATCTCATCCGATGCCTCCTTGTCGATGACAAGCTGGGGAAGGCGCAGTTTCGGCAGATCACGCTCGTAGTCTTGAATCGGGGCTGTCCAGGTATAGGCATGACTGCCGCCTTCGCCAATCTGCTGCGACTCCATGCCCCAGTTCGTGAAGTGCGCGGCATGGGGCACGTTGATGAAGTCATCCACCACAACGTCGTCGTGCATCTTCTCACCGCGAAAAAGACGCATTCGCAGATCCATCTCATAACCACGAAGCCGCGGATGCTGGCACTGGATATCCGCTGGGGTGATGATCTCGTTCCACCCATTTTCTGGATCACACATGATCAGCGGCTTCGTGTTATCTAGGCGGTTATGGCTGATCCAGAGCTGCTTTCGCTGCTGCTGTATGGGCTCTGATGCGATGGCGGCCACTTTCCGGGCGAGTTCCCTAATGAGCGCAACTTCGTGCTGCGGGACGCCCTGTGTGACTGATGACGGTGTGATATGCTGTGATCCTTCCACTATTTGCTCCTGTGGTCGTGTGCGATTACCATTCCATTTCGGTATGTGCAGCCGGATTTCCTGTGGAGACATAAAACAAAACAGGGAAGGCGATGACCTTCCCTGTTGAGTGCACAGATGCCGTTAAGCGCGTGCTCGGGTTCGTATTTCGATGAGCTGCTTCATTACTGAATAGAGATTGCCCTGCCATGCCTTTGTGCCGAACGCATCATGCATCTCTTTATAGAGGGCATAGAGTTCCGCGTAGACAGCAGCGTTCTCAGCTATGGGTTCATACCGAACCTGCTTCAGCCCGCACATGGCGGCCATGGCCTCTTCAAAGCTGTCATACCCTCCAGCATTCTTGCCGGCCACAACGGCTCCCGCGATGGCGCTTCCCAAGGCGCATGTCTGGCTGCTGCGTGATACCAACATCGTGCGGTTGATGATGTCGGCATATATCTGCATGACTACTGGGTTCTTTTCGGCGATGCCGCCGCAGTTCACAACCTCGTCGATCTTCACACCGTATTCCTCGAAGCGGTTGATGATGGCTAGGGCTCCAAATGCCGTCGCTTCGATAAGCGCGCGGTATATCTCTGCCGGAGTGCTGTGCAGCGTTTGGCCGACCAGCAGACCTGTTAGTCGTTGATCGCCTAATATCGTGCGGTTGCCGTTATTCCAGTCCAGCGACAGTAAGCCGCTTTCACCTGGTTTCAGCTTGGCAGCCTCTGCTGTTAACGCGGCGTGACCGCCCTTATCGCCCATGGGTTGAACCACATTAACGAACCAGTTGAAGATATCGCCCACAGCGCTTTGACCAGCCTCAAATCCCCAGTAACCAGGCAGGATGGAGCCATCGACGATTCCGCATAAGCCAGGGATATCGGCGACTTGGTCGGTGTTTGGCAATACCATGAGGTCACAGGTGGATGTGCCGAGTGTTTTCACCAGTCGGCCAGCGCGTATTCCCGCTCCGATGCCGCCAAAGTGGGCATCAAAGGCACCAACCGCCACTGCGATACCTTCAGTCAAACCGAGTTTCGCCGCCCATTCGGCGCTTAGGGTACCTGCTGCTTCATCGGCTGTGTAAGCCACATCAAACAGCTTAGCACGCACAGCGCCTAGCTCAGGTGATAGTGCATTCAAGAACTCTGCATCGGGCAGCCCGCCCCAGGCGGCGCTGTACATAGCCTTATGACCTGCGGCGCATACCCCTCTTTTGATTTTGGCGGGGTGTGCGGTATCGCAAAGCACGGCTGGAATCCAGTCTGCGATTTCTACCCAGCTTGCTGCTGCAGCCCATACTTTAGGATCCACTTTTGCGCAGTGCCACAGTTTGCTGAAGAACCACTCGCTGGAGTAACTGTTGCCGCATTTCGCCATATACTGCGGGCGCATCTCAAGGCCGAGTTGGGTGATGGCGATAGCCTCTTCGGTTCCGGTGTGGTCTTTCCACAGCCATGCCATGGCGTTTAGGTTATCGGCAAACTCGTCGTTAAATGCCAGCGGGACACCATTGGCATCAACGGGCAGTGGTGTGGAGCCTGTTGTGTCGACCCCGATGCCTATGACATTGGCAGCATCGAACCCTTCTACCGATTTTGCGATTTGCATGGCGGCCGCCGTCGCTTGTTCAGCGCCTGTAAGGTAGTCCATGGGATGCTGTCTGGCTAGGTTAGGGTCTTTGGGGTCAAGCAGGATACCTGCTTCGCCATGCGGGTAGTTGAAAACCGCGCTGCCAGCTTCGAAACCATCAGATACACGTACGAGTATTGCACGTACGGAGTTGGTGCCGTAGTCAAGACCGAGCGTATACTTATCAGCCATGCGAGAGTTCCTCCAAGGTTATATCGGGTTACTGATACTATTATGCACGAGTACCCGCCTGATGTGAACATCATTGACGAGTACATTGGGAATACCATCAATGCAACGTAGCTTAGCGGTATCGGATATAACAGCTTTTACTACACATCACACACGGCGATGCATGATGTAGCGGGTAGAAGCCATATGCGGGGTGATTGAGCCGCAATGCATGTAGAATAAAAACAGATGGCAACGAAGCAATGAGTTTTAGGAGTAACATGATGAGCCAGTTTGAAGCACGCGCAGCGGTAGCTAAAGCGCTAGCCCACCCTAGTCGATTGATAATGCTTGATGCGTTGGAGCAGGGGGAGAAATGTGTTTGCGATTTGCAGAAACTGGTTGGAGCGGATGTCTCTACAATTTCCAAACACCTTTCGGTGTTGAAGTCTGTCGGTTTGGTATCGGACCGTAAAGAGGGGTTGTGGGTGTATTACCGGTTGGCCTGTCCCTGCTTAGGTGACTTCATGCGGTGCATAGACGGCGTCATTGAGCGTCACAAACATGCAGATGAGGTGAAGGATTTACCCAAAACGGGATGCTTCTGCGGGTAAACAGCTGAAGGCAACGGGGTATGGAGCAACATGCATCCATACCCCGTTTTTATTTTTAGCGCTCCTCTAGATAGGCTTCATACGCAGCTGCGTCCAGCAGCTCATCTAGTTGGGATTTGTCCGACAGTTTAACTTTAACCATCCAGCTGTCATATGGCGCGGTGTTGATCGCCTCTTGCGATTGCTCCAGGGGTTTGTTAGATTCCACCACTTCGCCAGATACGGGAGCTATCAAATCGCTGGCCGCTTTAATAGACTCCACGGTACCAAACATCTCCTCAGCAACCATCTGTGCGCCGGTTTCAGGCAGCTCAAGGAATACAATGTCACCTAGTTCGCTTTGAGCAAAATCTGTGATGCCGATGGTGGCGATGTCGCCCTCCACCAGAATCCACTCATCGGTTTTTGAATAGAGAAGGTTGGCTGGGATATCCATGTAGTTTCTCCTTAAGAAAATGTCTCATCACTTTTCATGGTACCCGTTACGGGCAGAGAAATTGAACCCCTTTTGTGTAGGCCAGTGGATGATTTACATCATTTATTAGGTAGAATGCATAAGCATGGTAGTAGATGAGTTGACAATCGCAGGGTACCAGTCCATGCTGCCGGCGGGTTTAGTCACCCACGCAACGTTGTAGTTCAGCCGATGGCGTTGATCGCTGCCGGCGGCCATCCCAACGCCCGCCGGAACGCGGGCCGGTATTGATCAGCGATGGGTGACAGTGCCCGTATCGTGACGCCGTCACGGACGGGCCACCGAACCCATCGCCAACAGCCTGCGGTAAGAGTGCCGCGGGTTTAGTCACCCACACGACTACGTTCCGGGAGCTGACGCTCCGGGAACTGCGTGCTGTGCGGGTTCCTGCACCGCGCGGCTGATCAATAGCGGCCGGCGTCGCTTCACTCCGGCCGGCGCATGGATGCCAATTCACCATCGGTTTAGAAGATACACATGCATCTGTTGTGCATCTATGCTCACGCTGTAATTCATCCCCCATACTAGCAACCAGCAAGAACTACATACTCGGGCCTCACGGCTTCCGAGCGTGTATACTACGCCAGCACTTGTGTCTTGGGCCCACCGAATTTACCATGTTGCTTGTGTAGAGCTATTCATTGACATTTACCCCGAATCTGCTGCACTGCAGCCAGCATGTGAATGCAATTTGGCCATTGGCACTAAGTAGAATGGACAAGCGTGGTAGCAGATGAGATGGCTGCGGTAGTAACCATGCCAAAATGAAAAGCCCCCCTGGCTGGAAGCCAGAGGGGCTAGACCCGTAAGCTAACCGAGTTAGAACTTAACGCTCAACTGAGCAACTGCTACGCCAGCCTTCTGGATACGGCCAAGAATTGTGCCGTCATTCAGACCTGGTTCGAAGTATTTGTTACCCTTGGAGTTCACGTCAACATACTGATACATCAGTTTGAGGCTTGTGTTCTCTGCGAGTGCTACGTTGCTATACACGGTTACATAGTTCTCGTATGGGCGAGTGCGCACACCTTCATAGTTGGTGTAGTGCTTCAGATCCCATAGAACGGTCTCATACTCAACACCGATGGTTGCGTTGTCAGTAGCTTTCCATGCTAGGTTAGCGTCGATATGACCAACCTTGTCAGCAGGAGTGAATGGGCTAGCAACACCCTTCTCGGATGTGCGGATGCCTTCGTAGTATCCACCGTTAACGGTGAGGTCAACCTTGTTCATGTTCCAGGTTAACTTGCCATCAACACCCTTGATACCAGTTGGGTTGATCCAGGAACCGATGCGGCCCCAGTAACCAGGAGTGACATAGAACGGAGCGACTTCGCGATAGCCAGCGCTAACGTATACGTTGTCGTTAATGCTGTAGCCAAGACCAGCCAAAACGGCATAGTTCTTGGAGTTCATCATGTAGTCTTCGTTGTTCATTAGGTCGCTCTGGCCGTAGTTAGCATACATGCCAAGACCAGGAAGCAGGTTGTCCCAGTTCAGGTCTGCGCCGTATACGCCTAGGCGGTTGGTTGCGCCGGTGTTCATGCCAAGCACAGCACCGTTGGCGAGCTTATCATAGCCCATCTGAGCATAGTGCAATTTAAGACCGATGTTCTCATTGATCGAAACACCGAGGTTAGCACCAGCAGACTGGGTGACGATGAGCATAGGATCGTAGGCATCGCGGATGCTCTGTCCGTTAACGGGCAGAGTGCTAGCTGCAGCCATTGTCAGGTTGTTGGAGGTCAGGTTGGATCCAACTGTATTGTTCTTGCCTGCCCACAGGTTGAGGGAGACAGGACCCCAGTTGGTGTCAACTTTTGCGCCGTCCATGCTGTATTGGCCGTTGCTGTATCGATCGATATTGGTATACCAGTCGATAACAGGCTTGCTCATAAGCAATGGGTTAATGGAGTTCTCATAGCGACCAACGGTCAAGTCAACGGATTTACCGAACACGCTAACAGGAGTGTTAACGGCGGCTTTCCAGACGACGATGTCGGTGGCTGGAGAGTTGTTGTAAGATGCAGGATAAACAGATGGGCTGCCGAGATAGTCAAGCAAGTTGCCGACCACGATAGTGGCATCAGCAGTGGTTGTATCGGACAGTTTGCCCTTGATGTTTAAACCGATCTCATGAAGAACGTCGATGTTATCCATCATGCTCTTCTTCTGGGTAGGAATGCCATTCTTGTCGATAGCACTCTTGTTGTCGATCATCTGGGTTCCGCGAACCACGAAGTCGACTGTTCCACCGATTTTAACGCGCTCCATAGCTTTTTCAATAGCATCGACGCGCTTCTGAAGATCGGAGGTGTCTTTTTTGAGGGCTTCAACGTCTACACCTAGAGCGGCGAGCTCGTCCTGGAATTCCATGGCGAGTTTCTGCATTTTGGCGTAGTCAGCATTAAGTTTTGCAACATCATCTGCCAATTTAGGGTCAGTCACTTGCTGGATAGTGGTTTTTGTTTCACCAGGGGTGACAACACTAGCCTTGGCCTCAAGAGCGGCCATTCGTGACTTCAGGGTTGACAGTGCATCGCGCAGAGCCATTGCGAACTCATAGCGAGTGAGGTTGCGGTTGCCTTTGTATGTGCCATCTGGATAGCCCTTGATGATTCCATCTTGTGCTAGCTCTTCGATAGCATCATAAGCCCAGTGCCCTGTGGGCACGTCTGGAAATGTCTGGGCGAAAGAAGCTGTGCTAAGAAGCAAAGCTGCACCCAAGCTTACGATTACGCGGTTCATGTGGTTCCTCCTTCAGAGTGTAACTGAAAGGTAGACGGTGATGTATATATGGTATACCAGCCGCTTGCTGCCGTCTATCGAGAACCCACAAACAACACACCGAGATCGCAGAGCCTTCCTAGGTTACCTCTGCATTCAATGCCCATTTGCCGTTCGATACCATTAGCTTACGGCTGGCTACCGATAGTGCGCTTGATATAGGAAGATGCGCCGCTTCGGTTAGCATCAGTCCTTATTCCACAATAAGGCGAATATCAAGAAGTGCCCATCACACACTACACACTGCAATGATGGTACCATGCCTAGATCAACGAATGCAATACATTATTGGTGTATTTTACGTATATTTCTGAAAATGTCATTTTCACTGAACGATTGTGCTGTTTAGTCTGCCGTATTTAAAGCTATAGTTGGTCATCCATGTTGGTATAAGGCTGCTGGTGGCAGGAAGCATGTTCTTTTCCATCGCCTGTGCAACGTCATTATGGTAAAGATGGAACTTAATACGGTTGAGTTTTGACTGTCGGTCGAGGCTGTGCTGTGCATGATTACTGAAGTCCATGCCAAGCTCTATGAGGTAAGGTTTGAACTCCATTAGCAGAGCTTGAAGCATGATACTGTCGGAACATGCTTCTTGGTATGCCGATCGGAGCTGAGCTTGGCGGCGGTCGTGTTCCTTTCCTGTGACCGCCCATTTTTTAGTTGATGCTTCCAATGTATCTATACGGGCATCTAACTTCGTCGGTATATTCATAGTTATTGAGGCCACATCTCGTGCTGTCATCATACGGATATGGTCCGTATGGCCCAGATTGGCAGCAGTCCGACCTTCGATATGCCCATGGTTGCCAATCATAATGAGAGCATCATATGCCCAGTGGTTTTGGGGTATAGGAATTTCAATTGAATAATATGCTAGATATACGCTTGCTTTGTCGAGTTTACGATCTATAGCTTTCAGTTCATCTAGGTTGCAGTCATTCTGCTTCAGTTGATCTTGGAACTCATTGGCCATCATCTGTAACATTCTTACTGTATATTTAATGTCACTTAGTGCTGTAGTGATCTTTAGTTCCTCATCCGGGTTGTGCGCAAGTTTTGTGCCTGCAGCCTTAGTATCATTTAAGACATTGGCATATTGGTTGAGTTGTGTTAATGTGGCGGCGTATGCTTCTTTGGTATATTCCGCAAATTGACGTCGGGTGATTCCTGTTTTTGCGATGACCGCATGGTCTTTTGAGATATAGCCGTTATTGATGAACTCTCCGATGACATCGTAAGACCAATGGCCCGTGGGAACAATCTGTGCATCTGTCTGCGCTAACACTAGCGTGCTCATCATCATCAAACTAAGAATCATGATACGTAGTCTGATCATTTTCATACCCCTCAGTAGCCATAACATAATGGCGGCGTTTGTGATGCATGCCGATAACCCGACATACGATTTTAAGACGATCATGTTTAGTGAATGTTATCATTATCTGCGTAAGACATTACAAATATGAGCTATGTGCAGACGCTTAAAATGAAAATACCCCCGGCTTACGCCGGGGGTCCCCCTGGATTGCATCGGAAATGTGTTAGTCTACCTAGAACTTAACACTCAGCTGCGTGACTGCGGTACCGCTTGTTCCAGCATTGCCGAAGATGCTGGCGGTGTTCGATGACGCAGAGCGAACGTCTACGACTTGGTAGAGAAGTCGAAGCGCGGTGTTTTGCGCCAAGTTGACGTCGCTAGTTAGGGTAATGAAAGATTGGGTAGGGGTGTATCCTAGGTTGTTTTGATTCCAGGCCACTGTTTCGTAATCAACACCTAGTTTGACATCAGGATTCACTGCGTAGCTGAGTTTGGCATCAATATGTGCGAGGTCGTCGATTTTGGCAGGTGTACCAGCAGTTGTTCTGATGGTTTCATATCTGCCACCGCTCAGGGCAACACCGAACTTGCCGGTATTCCAGCTAATGGAGCCATTAGGACCTTTCACACCGCGTGGGTTAATGATGCTGCCCACACGTCCCCAGTATCCTGGTGCTGCATAGTTGGGCTGAACTTCAAGGTAACCCAGTGACAAGTTTACATTGTCATTAACTGCATAACTTGTACCCGCGCTGATGACATAGTTCTGGCTGTTCTCTTTTTGAACATCATTCTTGTTCAGGTTGCTTTGAGCAAAGTCTGCATGGAGGTTTAAGCCTTTTACCAGATCCTTTACCGACAAGCCTGCGCCAAATACCTCTAGTCGGTTTGTTTCTGTGGGGCGTGGTCCAACAAGCTGCGAGTCATAGCCAAATGCTGCATAAGCTGCATTTAGAGATAGTTTGTCGTTAAGTTTATATCCCAAAGTCGCTCCGGCACTTTGTGTTAGCTCCAGGTTGTTGTAGTTGTTGAGTGCTTGGAACTGACCATATGCTGGATATGTGTTGTTGTTGGATTTTACTGTGTTGTTTTTGCCTGCGAATAGTCCCAGTGTCAGTGAACCAAAGTCAGCGGACAGTTTGGCTCCGTCGGTGCTGTAGTTTCCGTCATCATAGAGGGACAAGTTAACGTACTGGTCGTTGTCGGTGCGCCTGAGGATGAATGGGTTAATCTGGTTACCGTAACGGCCAATGGTCAGGTCAGCGGTTTTGCCAAACAACGAAATCGGCACATCAACAGCGGCCTTCCAGATGGCTATGTCCGTGTTTGGTGAGTGGTTATATCCCACGAACTTCGATGCGCTGCCGTTAAGGTAAGGCAGATAGTTGCTGACGAGTATTGTAGCCGCCCCTGTTGCGGTGTCACTGAGCTTTGCATCCAAATTGAGGGCGATATCGTGCAGCACATCCACGTTGGAAAGCAGCCCGCCGTCATTGGTGGCAACACCGTTGAGGTCAGCCACATGCGAACCGCTGAAGTGTTGGTTAGCTTTAACGACAAAGTTAACATCGGCACCTATCTTCAGTTTGCTCAAACCTGCTTCAATGGCCACAACGCGTTTCTGCAGCTCGGTGTTGTCTTTCTTTAGAGACTCGGTGTCGACTCCTAAAGCAGACAACTCGT
The DNA here is from genome assembly GCA_964519405.1 of uncultured bacterium. Lineage (GTDB taxonomy): Bacteria > Armatimonadota > HRBIN16 > HRBIN16 > HRBIN16. The sequence continues at coordinate 9,478 of CAZFLA010000045.1, read as the reverse complement.
CTTGAAACTCTGCCGCGAGCTTCAGCAGCTTTTCATTGTCTGCGGAGAGCTTAGTTAGCTCTTCAGCGGTGCGTGCGTCAGCAACGACTTTGGTTTCCGTGACGACGGTTGGTGCTTGTGCTGGTTTGGCGGCTTCCAGTGCTGTAAGGCGGCTTTTCAATGTTAGCACGGCATCGCGTATGGCAATTGCGAATTCGTAACGTGTGAGGGCTTGATTACCTTTGAATGTGCCGTCAGGGTAGCCCTTAACAATACCATCATTGGTAAGTTCCGCAACAGCGTCATACGCCCAATGGCCTGCGGGAACATCGGGGTAGGACTGAGCGAAGGCTGCTGAACTAACTAGCACGGCAGCACCCAAGCTTACAAGTATCCGATTCATGATTTGGTTCCTCCACATATGGTTAGTTGTTTGATTCACCTGCATACCAGATGCTCACGGAGTGTGCATTAGCTGATATCTTAGTATTCTTATCGGAATAGTATAATTCATGATAACAGCTACATATTGGCCTGTCAAGAGGTGTAAAGGCGGCATTATGAATTAGTTTAGGGATTAGTTGTTTGTGAATTGGCTGCAGAGATATGGAATTAACATGAAGAGCAGAGGATGTGGAGTATCGAAGCAGACCGAAAGGGAGCAGCTGGTAAAAACAAAAAGTCCCTCAAACCGAAGTTTGAGGGACTTGCAGTCTTCTGCGAGAAGTTACTAGAACTTGACGCTCAACTGAGCAACGGCTACACCGTTGGTGCTGTTAGCAGCGCCAACTGGGCTAACTGTGGATGTGCGAACATCGATTACCTGATACATCAGGCGAAGAGCGGTGTTCTCAGCTAGGTTCATGTTGCTGCTCAATGTGATGAAGGACTCTGTTGGCTGATAGCCATTGTTCAGCTTCCAAACAACGGTCTCATAGTCGAGGCCGAGGTTCAGGCTCTCGTTAACAGCATAGCTTAGCTTTGCGTTAACGTGAGTTAGCTGGTCGCTAGGAGTTGCTACAGGGCGAATACCCTCATACCAACCACCATCGACACCTAGACCAACCTTACCGGCTGTCCAGTTAATAGCAGCGTCAACACCCTTAAGACCGGTTGGGTTGATCCAGCGGCCCATGCGGCCCCAGTCGCCAGCGGCTACGAAGTTCGGACGAACTTCGCGGTAACCAGCTTTAAGGCTAAGAGCGTCGTTGACAGCGTATTTTGCACCAGCCAAAATAGCCCAGTTTGCGCTGTTCATTCTCTGGGTGTCGTTGTGGTTTAGGTTGCTCTGTGCGAAGTCAGCATAAACATCAACTGCACCGAAGAGGTTGTTGGCTTTGAGGCTGCCGCCCCATGTCTCTAGTCGGTTGTCATCGCCGCCAGCCAAAACTGGGCTGCTGTAACCGCTAGCAACATAAGCGCCGCTCAAGCTAATGTCGTCGGTGATCTGGTAAGCAAGAGTAGCACCAGCGGTCTGATCCATCTCAACGTAGGATTCAGGAGTTCCGCCAGCGACGCTCTGGTTCAGCATCATGGACATGAAGTGATCACCATTGTTGGTGGTCACGGAATTGTTCTTACCTGCGAACAGGCCAACAGCAACTGGGCCGAAGCTTGTAGCAAGCTTGCCGCCGTCCATGCTGTAGTTGCCATTATCGTAAGCTGCGATGTTGACGTACTGATCGTTGTCTACTCTCTTCATGATTAGCGGGCTAACCTGATTCTCGTAGCGACCAACAGTCATGTCAACTTGGTGACCAAACACGGATACAGGAACGCTGGCTGCAGCCTTCCAGATCACGATGTCGGTATTGAAGTTGGCGTCGCCGTTATTGTAGTAACCGCCGCCGAACTGAGAAGCGCTGCCAAGGTATGGAAGGTAGTTGCTGACCAATACGGTTGCGCTTCCGGTAGCGGTCTCGCCCAACTTAGCGTCGAGGTTGATGGCTACGTTGTGAAGCACTTCGATGTTGGAAAGCAGGCCTTCAGCCTTGGTGTAAACACCGTTCAGATCTTTTGTTGTGCGGTTGCTGAAGCTCTGGGTGCCGCGGACGATGAAGTCGATGTCAGCGCTGAGTTTCAACTTAGCCATAGCAGCTTCGATAGCAGCTACGCGCTTCTGTAGGTCAGCGTTGTCCTTCTTCAAGGATTCCGTGTCTACGCCTAGAGCAGCCAACTCATCCTGGAACTCGGTGCAGAGCTTCTGGAGCTTTGCGCCGTCAGCAGCTAATTTCTCAAGCTGTTCCTTAACTGCTGGGTCTACGACCTGCTCAGTTTTGGTGATGACGGTAGGAGTTGAAGGCTTGTTGCTAGCGGCTTCGAGTGCAGCCATGCGGCCCTTAAGGCTTTTAAGAGCGTCACGCAGGGCGAGTGCAAACTCGTAGCGGGTAAGATTTCGGTTACCCTTGAAGGTTCCATCCGGATAGCCCTGAACGATGCCATCATTCGTTAGTTCGGTAACGGCATCATAGGCCCAGTGTCCGGTAGGAACGTCAGGGTAAGACTGTGCGAAGGCAGCTGTGCTTAAAAGCATGGCTGCTCCCATGCAAACCAGGGTTCGGTTCATTGTTGTAGGTTCCTCCGTTTCAGGTGTACTGAAAGCTGAGTAGTATTAGGTCGGCACCTAATTATAAAGTTAGAACCAGCCGATACTTCTTTCACCGGAACCGGAACCACATGTTGCAAGAGCCTGCCAGGGTTACCTCTTGCCAATGTGTTTCTTTATCCGGATCAGACGCTTAGGCTGGCTCTAAACTCCGAAGTGTGCTCGCCGCCCGCTAAACCTCAAGGGTTTACCCCACTCCACAGCAGGGACGGATGGTGACTGCCCATAACACAAGACACACCATGGTCATGTTATCACCGAATAATAGCTCTCGCAAGGGAATTTTAGGGAGATTTTAAGAAAATATTAGGAAATTTTAGATATTTCTGCGAAATCAACAAAAACGGCTGCCGGACATTGGTTCTGTCTGTATATGTGCACCGAAATGGAGCGTAAATCTTAAGCATATAAGCCTTCAACCTGTATGCTAAAATTACTTTAAGAGGTGTGATAATGCTTGAACAACTTGTTGAGTGCGTTCCTAATGTCAGTGAAGGCAGAAATGCGGCCAGTATCGCAGAAATGGCTGATGCTGTCAAACGCACATCTGGGGTCGTCTTGGCCGATATTCACTCAGACAGCGATCACAACCGCACAGTATATACATTTTATGGAAATCCAAGCTGCGTTCAGCAGGCGGCAGTGAATTTAGCCATCTGCGCAAGCCGTGTTATTGATATGCGCATACATGATGGGATGCATCCGTGTTTAGGGGCGCTTGATGTGTGCCCGTTTGTACCAATGCAGAATTATTCCATGTCCGAATGTGTTCTGCTGGCCCGTTCTGCTGCTCAGATGATTGCCGAGCAGCTGCATATGCCGGTATATCTGTATGAGAAGGCTGCATTGATGCCGCATCGGACGTCTTTACCGGTTATTCGCAAAGGCGGATACAAGGGTAGAGTAGGTCAGGCGCTGGTTGGTGATTGGCTGCCGGACTTTGGCCCTCAGATGCTGCATTCCACCGCAGGTGCAAGCATTGTCGGTGCACGAAGCGCACTAGTGGCTTACAACATTAATATGGATGGCCCCTATATAGAAGGTGTTCAGCAGATAGCCCGCAACATCCGCCGTGATAGAAAACAGAACCCTGCACTGAAAGGGGTTCGTGCTTTGGGGTTAATGCTGCCGTCTCGAAATATGGCTCAAGTAAGCATGAACCTAACTAAGCCGCAGCTTACGCCCATTGAAGGCGTATATGGCTATGTTTGCGAACAAGCACAGGCGTTGGGCATACCCGTTGCCGAAGCTGAGTTGGTCGGTTGTCTGCCAGTACAGATGATACAGTCGGCAATGAAGACCGCATTTGGGCTGTCAAATATAAGGGCATCGCAGATATTACCGATTGACCTTTAGGTTATATTATCGTGCTGCGATGATACGGCGATGGAGCTTAACCTCATTTTATGGGGTAACAGAAGAGGTAACAGATGAACTGGCTGCTGCAGGCATGGCAAAATTACACTAAGAACATCCCACCAGATCAGATGCATCTTCTGGTGCTGTTATCTGTTTTGGCGGCCGCTCTTCTTGCTGCCAAGCTGGCCGGCGAGCTGAGCGAGCGTATTGGGCAGCCCGCTGTTCTCGGTGAGTTAATGGCTGGTCTGCTTCTTGGCCCATCGGTCATGAACCTCATCTCCACACAAGGCGATACAGGGCACAGTATGATGCTGTTTGCCGAAATCGGCGCGATATTCCTGCTTTTTGAGATCGGCATGGAGACGGATATCGGTGATCTGATGAAGGTGGGCAAGCATGCGATCATTGTGGCGTGTGTGGGAGTGGCTGTGCCGATGATATTAGGTTTCATCACGGCTTATCTGATGCTGCCAAAATCCAGCGGGCTGCTTATTCAGTCCTTATTCATCGGTGCCACACTCGCAGCAACCAGTGTGGGCATTACGGCCCGAGTGCTTGCCGATTTGGGGATTCTTAAGCGTGTAGAAAGCCAAATTATACTTGCAGCAGCGGTAGTAGACGATGTGATCGGGCTAATAATCTTGGCTGTTGTCAGCGGAATTGCCACAGATGGGAGCGTTAGTGTTGTTTCTATCGTCAAAATCATTGTCATCGCGGGCGTATTCCTTGGTGGTTCAATTTGGTTGGGATTGTTATTTGGCCCGAAATTGGGAAAAAACATACGGCGAATGCAAGTTCGTGCTGCTTATACCAGTTTTGTGGTTATCAGCCTATTCATCATGGCAGCTGCTGCACAGCTTGCGGGTTTAGCCGTAATCATAGGTGCATTTGCTGCCGGCCTTGTGTTTAACCAGTCATCGCAGAACCATATGGTGCAGGAGCGGTTGTCCGCCGTGGGCGACATCTTCACACCTATTTTCTTTGTGATGATGGGCGCGCAAATGGATTTGCGAAGCCTTGCGAAAGCCGATGGAATACTCTGGTTGACACTAGCGTTGATAATTGTTGCCGTTTTAGGTAAATTAGCATGTTGTTTGCCGTTGATTCGCAGTAAAATGCAGATACTGATAGTAGGTGTAGGTATGATTCCGCGCGGTGAAGTGGGAATCATCTTTGCTACTATTGGCATAAAAACCGGGGCATTTGATCACGCACTATATACTGCCATACTGATATTGGTGATGGTTACAACATTGATAACGCCTGTATGGCTTAAAAAGCTGTCAACAGCATCGCCAATTAGGTCGATAGCTTGACGTAAAGAAAATGGCTATGATACCATTCGACTGGTAATATGGTATTATTGCCGAATCGGCATCAGCTCCTCGGGAGGACTGTGTACGTATAATGAGAGCACATTGGACCGCACCGATTTCCGTTGCCACTGTAGTGGCCCTGTCGCTGGGGCTTGCCTCCGCGAGTTTTGCACAGCGGGTTCCTTTTAGTATTTTACGCCCGCGTGACGGCGCTGTAGTCAGGGGAGACGTGGTTATAACAATTCCTAAAGCCAGCGTTCCTGACGGGTCATACCTTACTCTTGGTATCAACGGGAAATTCCTGCAAGCGTTTTACCCGGAGAGCGGAGACAAATCCGACACCGTAAAATACACTTGGGACACCAAACAGCTATTATTTGATAAACCTGTTGCAGATGGTGACTATACCATCATTTTCAAGCTGTTTAGTAAAGATGATCCGAAACCTACCGACAGCACTGAGGTGCGCGTTCGCGTAGCCAACAAGAGCGGCATCTTTATAGACAGCGGTATCAGCAAGGGATATCGACGGAATGCTGATGGCACCATATCTGTTTCCTCGAAAGGCGTGATGCTGAAGTATTACTTTACGCCAGGAAACACCATGAAGTATAACATGGACAACGGATTGTATGGTGTACCGCAGAGCTCCGCGATAACCGATATGCCTACCGATGTTTCTGGCAAACGCAAGCTGTATAACTCCAAACTTCAGCATATGTTCTTTCCTATTGGAACGGGACAACTTCCTACCCGCACCGGTACATTCGCTGTTGTGCGACAACAACGCTTAACTACCAAAGAGACATTTGGCGACACGGTGCCTGTAGTGATCCCACAAGACGCTTATCGGCCGTTAACCGAGTTCCGAGATTACAGCGGTGACGTGGTATACAGCTTAACTAAGAAAGACATTGATCCTACCAAGTATCCAGATGTGATCCTGCCAACTATGCCGGAAAGATTGGTATCGCCAGGATCAAAATGGAACTCTAGTTTGCAGCTAAGCCGTCCCGACAGAACCACTTCTGAAATTACCCGTATCCCAGTTACGGCTGAAGCGGTTGGATATGAGTGGGAGAACAACATCCCCTGTCTGCGGATTAAGCTTTCTGCTGATCGACAGCAAGCGACTGCAAAGCCTGCGTTTGGCGAGCAAGCAGTTAAGCGACTGCAGTTTGACGGCACTATCTGGTATGGCATCACTGTTGGTAAAGTCATAAGGTATGACGGTAACCTAGCCGTGACAAAGGATCAGCCAGAAGAGACGCAAGAAGATGAAGATCAAAACATCCGCGGCTTTAATACCGGCGGCGGTATGGGTGGTGGTATGACAATGCCCGGAATGGGCGGTGGAATGACCATGCCTGGCATGACTGGGCCAGGAATGGTTATGAGCCCGTCATCACCTAGTGGTAATTCACCGATGAGCCCACGTATGCCTGGTATGACAGGACCAGGTATGGTGATGAGTCCCTCATCACCTGGTGGCAATTCACCGATGACCCCACGTATGCCTGGTGGTATGTCCATGCCTGGCATGACTGGGCCAGGTATGGGTGGTATGTCTATGCCGGGTATGCGTTCTGGTACGAACAGCACCGACTACTCAGATGTCGGCATGCTGATATATCAGTTTACAATGCGCCTTCTATAATAAATCATCGGGGAGCACTGTTGTTATGTGCTCCCCCAGGAAGTAACTAAGTCTGTTGGCAAATCATACACCCCGTGAGAATGACCTTATCGATCACCTGACCGAACTCCGCAACCGAATACTTCGGATACTGGTTGCGTTGATCGTCGGCTGGATCGTTGGATGGAATGCCTTTACTCCTGCTTATGAGTTTCTATATCGACCGCTAGAGGGTCCGCTTAAGGACGTATCTGGCCGGTTGGTATTTATGCACATATCCGACGGTTTTTTCTTAAAGGTTCAGCTTTCTTTCGTGTTGGGGCTGATTTTGGTTATGCCATACATACTTTATGAAATATGGGCTTTTGTTGCGCCTGCGTTAACCAAAGATGAGCGCAAAGAGGCCAGTTGGTTCCTGCCATTTTCTGCTATTCTTTTCTTTGCTGGTGTTGCCATGGGATACTGGATGCTGCCCGCAGCTTTTACATGGTTCATTAGCTACATCAAGGATTTCGGAGCAGGAAGCGCGCAGCTATTTCAAAACCCGCTGCAATTTGTGCTGCTCACAGTAAAGATACTTCTGGCATTTGGTGTCTCTTTCGAGCTTCCGGTCATGATTATTTTGGCTGCAAAACTTGGATTAGTGACTTCAGATAAGCTGAACTACTACTGGAGACATGCCATTGTGCTCATCGCAACATTTGCTGCGATCATCACGCCTACCTCTGACCCGCTTTCAATGACCATCCTCACTGTTCCTATGGTGGTTCTATACTTCATTACGATTGTAATTGTGAAAGGTATAGAAACCCAGAGGAAGCGTTCTGATGCTAAGGTTGTAAAAGCCGTTCATCAAGAGTAGTAACAGTTATATTTGATACTATATTGATATACACTCTGAAGTATTTCAATTTACGTTAGTTAAGGATATCACCTATGGAAAATCCAACGTATCACGTATTGATAGACCAGGATGCCACAGGAGGTTACTGCACTATTGCTCCTGCATTCCCAGGGCTAGAGGGTCACGGTGATACCGAAGATGAAGCGGTAGAATCGCTGGGTGCATTGATTTATGCTGAGCTGGAACGCTGTATTCAGAACGCACAACCCATTCCCGACGATATTGATGACTCTTGCCTTGATGATGACGAAGAAGATGAAGCAGAATGGGCGACAATCACTATAGATGGTTTGCCCGATGGTGAATAAGCGCGCGGAAGCTCTAGATTTATCTCAGTTACGGCATCGTCGATGAGTGATCCACATTCGCATGAGTTTTCATGGAAGCGATGGGCACTGGCGGCTCTCTGCTTTGCGTTAGTAGGCTCGGTCATCCTGCTCAGGTGTCTGCTGTTTTCTGCCGTTTGGCTGCCAACACAGCTCATTCACTACGTTCTGCCCTCTGATACCGCTACTCAATCCACTGGAGCAGCATGGAATGTGCTAGCCTGGGATGGCATCGCACAGTTCGGGGTGTGGCGTCTGTGGCTTGGTCAGTGGTTGTCACACGGGGTGATCCCGCTGTGGAACCCCCATCAATTCGGCGGATACCCGCTTTACGCGAACTCCCAATCGGCGCTATTTTACCCGATTAACTGGTTGTTTGCTCTGCTCGGTGCCCATGGATTTGCCGTGTTGGCGTTGATCCATATGGTCATAGCGGGTATGGGTGTGTGGGCATTGGTCTGTGTGATGGGGCGATGTCGTTGGAGCGCGGGTGTAATTGCGGGTTCTGCGTTTATACTCTCCCAGTGGTACATTTCATGGCAGTATCTGCCAACACTCACCCAAACGGCAAGCTGGATCCCATGGGTTATCTACGCCGTGTGGAGGTTATGCACTAGGCCAGATGTGCGCAGCGCTGCGATGTTGGGGTTTGTGGCGGGCATGTGCGCGCTGAGCGGGCATCTTCAGATCGTGTTTTACGCGGTGCTGGCCGTGGTTGTCACCGCTTTATGGTGCATGAAGTGGCGAAACGCCTCTCAGTGCGCCAGGTCGGTCGCGATGCTGGCTGCTAGTGCGGCTATCGCCTTTGAGATTGCTGCCCCTCAAGTTATCCCTGCGCTAACGCTTAGCCGACATGCCAGTCGTACCACCACTGCAACCGCCAGCGGATACCAGGCATACGTGAACGGTGCTGTTGGTACCGAGATGTGGGGCATGTTGGCATCGCCCGGGTTGTATGGTGATTCCAACACGGTTCTTGATGGTCAAACAAGCGCCAGCGGGTATGTCGGGGCAATCCCAGCACCTGAAGCGGCCTCATTTATTGGCTTTTGTGTGTTTTTCCTGGCTATTTACGGGGCAGTATTTGGCCGCAGCTCAGGTAAAGGAATAATGCTGAGCCTAGCGGTATGCGCTGTGCTGTTGGCCTCCGGCAGCATACTCAACAAGCCGCTGTATTTTGGTATTCCTGGCTTTGCCAGTACGGGCTCGCCAGGCCGCATCTTGGTGCTGTGGGCGTTGGGATGCGCTGTGCTTGCTGGTTACGGCTTCAATGAGCTGTGGAGCGGCGACAAGCGTCCGGCTTGGCAGATAATCATCACGGCTTCGGTGTCTGCAGTGGTCATTATCGCTGTT
>CAZFLA010000044.1:17039-23637 GCA_964519405.1 uncultured bacterium | reverse complement strand
GATTACTTAGGCGAAAGCAGTGTATCTTTAGACCTTAATGATATAGTTACCCCATATCAGTGTGTCGTAATCACAAATCCATTTTGTGGCGCTTGCAGGAAGGCTATTCAAGGTTTAAAAAACCTTAATATTAGTTACGTCACAGTGCCATTTTGTTCAGTTGCTAACTCGTCGCGTTGCTTCCAACCAAAAGGCACATTCGTATCTACACCAACGATATTGGTTTTTGACAATAACAAAAAAGTAGTGTTTCAATCATTTGGATGGCCCATAGGTGACGATTTGTTAAATAAACTTAAGTTGCTTGCCAAGTCAACTGGTCGATAATGCTAGACACTATATTCGCACCAAAACAATCTATATCTCAAGGAGGATGCAATGACATCGAGGCTTTTGAACTCGCGATTCACTGCTGTAATATGCGCAATAGCATGCGCTATGGTATTTACATGCATGGCATATGCATACAACTATGGGCAGGAGTATAATTTCTACGATGGCGACGATCTGGGATACAACTGTGTGTATCAAAGCCCATGGTGCGGTTCGGGATGGTTTCCAGCTGGATACAGTCATACATTGACGGCTAGTTGGTTTTGTAGATATCGTTATCGAGAAGACAACACTTGGGAATTTGTTGAAGGACCTACTCAATGGAGTTGTACTGAGCTCTATGCTGGCTGTTGTACAATGCCGGCAGATGATTCTTGCAGCAAACACACTCAGAATGAGACGCAATGCAACCACTAGATACCACCAGGGCTGTAGGATAACGCGTAACAGCAAGCCGTTATTGTTTATGAGGTGCGAATAAATGTGTAAACAGAAAGGCTTGCTTCAATAATGGAGGATACTGCTTTGAAACGAACATTTCCATACGAACCATCTAGGTATCTTTTGGGGCTCATATTGTCTGTTCTATGTGGTATTACGATATCGTTGATCCTTGCACTTACCGATGATAATCCCATGTCGTTATTGCGTGCGGAATTCATTATAAAATGTGGAGTATGCATACTTGCACCGATTTTAGTAATATGTTCTATATCGAAAAGATACTGGACATGTATTGTTGTAGTTGTATCAGTAGTTATGATATGGAGTATTACCGCAGTAATCGTATTGGTGCCAAAAGCACCGAATGTATCGTTAGTAAGACACTTCTGGAATTGCAGAGGTGCCTTATACTCTCCCTTGTTAGTTTATGTGTTACCGGGGATCGTATTTCAAAAGTTTTGTAACTGGTGCCGTATCACCGAAGCCGCCAGTTAGGAGGAAGAGTAGATGAGTAAACAAGAGGCCTTCACATTAATGGAACTCCTTGTGGTGTTGGCGATTATCGCCATACTGGCGTCAATCATCTTCCCAACACTGGCTTGGGGTCGTAAACGTGCTAGACAAACGACTTGTCTTTCCAATCTGCGTCAATGCGGTGTAGCATTGAAGTTGTATATGGACGACAATGCCACTGATATACCTCCAGATGCTCAAGCGGCTGCTGGGCTGTTAGCGAAGATGCCGACCTGTTGCTCGAATGATGTTGAGTGGACCAAGGGCTGCACCCAGCCATATGGTCAGCCACTAATCGGTTCATATGCCTACACCCGCTCTGTGTTCGGATGGAGCAAAGCCCCATATGATGTGGTGTCCAAATTTTACCAGATGGATCCTAATGCGCCTTGGATGGTCGATCTATTCCACGGAAATCACGGGATTCCTGCGCCACTGCATGACGAGGGTTCGATAGCATACTCACTGCGAATTCGAAAATCGGGTCAGACGGCGGAGAGATCTAAACTGCCTGATTATATGCCAGCCTTATACAGCGATGGTCACTGTCAAGTTAGGAAGCTGGGAGTCGGCCATCAATTCATAATGAGTTGGGGGGCGATTTTCGAGTACACTAGCGATATTGAAGATACTTACCTCGGTCGTGAGCAGCCATAACCGGGTGTGAACAAGGCACATGTTAGGATCACCCATGGGGCAACAGATATCTTACAATGTGTGCCACCATGGGTGCAACTAAGGAGCCCATAATGAAATATCGATTTCGATACGATCCACTGAAATACATAGCTGGACTGCTTCTCGCATGGTTGCTTTCTGTGGCACTTTCGTTGCTGGGCACATTTTTCGATGGAAGTCTGATTACACCTAAGCGGATAGGCACTATGATGGGTGTCGCATTCATCTGCGTTATCCCTATTCTGGTCTGGTGCTCTCTTGTGCGGCGATATTGGGTTCCGTTGTCGATTATGGTCAGTATAGTTCTTGCATATTCGCTGTTTGTCGTGTTGGTATGGATGCCAAAACCTGCAGATATATCGGTGCTAAAGCATGTATGGAATAATATGAGCTCGCTTTTGGGAACAGTTGTTGTGTATGTGATACCCGCAGCATTCTTTCGACAGTATTGTATATGGGTATGCCAGCACAGTTCAGATGAATTGAATAACGGAGGGTGTGATGGGCAGTAACAGAGGCTTCACCATATTAGAACTTTTGGCCGTCATTGGCATTATTGCTATTCTTGCCGGCATTATGTATCCGGTGCTTGCATCAGGCCGCCAAAGAGCCAATCAAGCCACATGCCTATCCAACTTGCATCAGTGTGTCGTGGCACTCCGGATATATATGGACGACTACGAAACCCATGTACCACCTGATGACACTGTCGCACGCAAGCTTCTTGAGAAAATGCCGACCTGTTGTCCAAACGACAAAGAATGGACAAATGGCTGCACCCAAACATTTGGTGAACCACTCATCGGTTCATACGCCTATACACGGTCGGCGCCTACCTGGATTTCCGCACCATATAATCAGGTCCAGCTATTCTATGAGTGCGAATGCCAAGCATTTCTAGCCGACATCTTCCACGGCAGTCAAGGGATACCTGCCCCACTGCATACAGAAAGCCCCAGACAATACCTATTTAACGTGATGAAGTCTGGGGTGCCTAGATGGAGATGGAGCATACCGGACAAAACCCTATTTGTATTTGCTGACGGACACGCAGCTGTCACTAACCATGATGCTCCTTCAGCAAATGGTAAGCAATCTACAGTATTATCTTGGAGTTCTGTGTTGGGTGTTGCTGGTGGTGAATGATATTTAGCGGTAGTCATGCTAGAACACACTATAGCATTTGTTTGAACCTTGGATCACGCGGATGAATAAATAGGTGTCATGCATGGATTAACTCTCATTGAGCTGCTGCTGGTGCAGGATGCAATTGGTTACGAGATGGTAATATCGCATCACCCAGCAGTAATCACGTGACGCTGGGCAGGGTGGCATAGTTAGTATGCCGAATACTATCTCAGATAACGGCTTTAAGGATGGTACAGGGTTGAGCTCCGATTATATGCAATGGTGGCGTGATGCGCGGTTTGGATTGATGATTCACTGGGGGTTGTACAGCCAACTTGGCGGGGAATGGAATGGCAGACGGCAGCGCTTTGTGGGTGAGTGGATAATGAGCGACTTTCGTATACCAGTCGACCAATACGCCCAATTGGCTGGTGAGTTCAATCCAAAGGGATTCAACGCCGATGAGTGGGTTCGGTTAGCTAAAAGAGCGGGCATGGGATACCTCATCATCACAGCCAAACATCATGATGGATTTGCGATGTACCACTCCAAAGCCGATTCCTACAACATCGTTGATGCCACTCCATACGCGCACGACCCAATGGCTGATCTGGCTGCGGCATGTGCAAAGCACGGTGTAAAGCTCTGCTTCTACTACTCGCAGTCGCTTGATTGGCATGAGTTTGGCGGCGGTGGATTTGATGCCACTCAGAAAAACTTCGGAACGAGTTGGTGCAACGACTGGGATTTCTCGGGGCGAACCACACGCGACTTCGATCTATACTTTGAAAACAAGGCCATACCACAAGTGACTGAACTGCTGACCCAGTATGGTGCCATAGGAGCTTTATGGTTTGACTGTCCATTTACGCTGAGTGCAGAGCAGTCACAGCGGTTGTATGATTTGGTTAAGAGCCTTCAACCGACATGCATCGTCAACAATCGACTCGGAAATGGTATCGGTGATTACTCAAGTTTTGGTGATAATCAAACCTCGGCGCAAGTCATGGAAGGGGATTGGGAAACTGTCGCCACACTCAACGACACCTGGGGTTACAAGAGCTTCGACACGAACTGGAAGTCCGCAAAGGATGTGCTGTCTTTATTAACACAGTCAGTCAGCCGAAACATCAACTATGTGCTGAACATCGGCCCAGATTCTTTAGGCAGGTTTCCGCAGGCAAGTCTTGATGTGCTGGAGCAGATAGGCGACTGGATGGAAGTCAATGGTGAATCTGTGCACCAAACCATGCCCTCACCGTTTGTCATTCCGCCTGCTAACACCTCAGTTACACACAGACCCAACCGCGTATACTTCCATATGCAATCGCCGAGGTGTGACCTTGCAGTATCCGGACTTCGCAACGCGGTGCACGACGTACATGTTTTAGGGCACTCAGATAGAATGCTGGAGTTTGAACAAACCGACAGTATGCTCTACATTAAACTGCCTTCGGAAATAGTATCGGAGATGATTCCGGTTGTTGCTGTCGGCATTGATGGGACGGCTGATGTCAGCAATATCATCACGCAGCAGTCTGATGGTTCGGTGATCTTGCCGGTTTCGGCTGCAGATATTCATAGTGAACACCACGAGACGACGCATCAACCTGGTCATGTGGAGCCAGATGGTAAGCGATATGATGTCAGCACAGATGCCTCTGTCTCGCCCATGGGTGCGATGGTCAATTGGCTTGATACCAGCACCTGGTTAAGCTGGCAGTTCACCACCCATAAAGCCGGTCAATACGAGATTTCGGTAGTTTCAACGGGACTGTATCATAGCAATCCTTGGCAAGGCGGTCACCGAGTTTGCGTCGAGGTCGATGGGTGCTCCATCGAAGCCGTGATGCAGCAAGACCAGACTGTCGATGATGTGGCTGCTCGATATTACACGCAAGCTATCTCCATCATTGGAAGTGTTTCGCTGGATAATCGCGATGAGCATCAGCTTACCTTGAAAGCAGATGATATCAAGTTCAACAACGGAGTAGGATTGTCTGTGATGTCGGTCAGACTACGATGCATGGGTGAGATTTGATAGAGACGCTATTATCAGCAGGGATAACTCAACTATCTCTATAAAATGACTGCGAGCTATGTGCTGCAGAAGGGGAACATCATGCCAAACGCCAAAGATACCGCAATCATCGGTGAACTGGCTTCACAGGCAGCGGAGATCGCATCGCTGCCGATCCAGGAAGCAAAACGAGCGATGTGGAGGAAAAAGAACGGGCTCAAAGAAACTCGTCCTATGGTCATGATTGACCAGGTGTGTTGGAATGAGATGAACGTGGACGACGAGTTGACGCTGCGTTGTGAAGACGCCGAGTGCCGCGGTTACGAAAACACACTGCGCCAAAGCCTGTATCAATGGAAGCACTTCCCTGTAGACATGGTGATGGAGCCGTTTATTCGGGTTCCTAGAGCGATATACAATACTGGTATCGGCATAGGTGCGGTTGAGGATATCGCGGTGGGGGACCCCACGAATAGCGTTGTCGGTCACGCATTCAAAAACCAGTTCGTTACAGATGATGACCTCGATAAAATCAAGATGCCTGATGTTGGTGAGATTGTTGAGGAGACCGATCGGCGTCTTGCTGTGGCACACGAGCTGTTTGATGGTGTGCTGGATATATTTGTGCAGGGGTATGACCCGTATCTTTCTGTATGGGATCCGATTTCCTCGCTGATGAGTGTTCAGGATGCTCTTTATACGATGTGTGACCGTCCAGAATACATGGCTGAGCTGGCACGCCGCATTGTGAAGAGCTACATGAGCACACTGGACCAAGCAGAGCAGAAGGGACTTTTGTGCCACAGTCAGTCATTGATACATTGCACGGGAGCCTACTCTGACGAGCTTCCAGCGCCTGGATTCGATCCCGACAAGCCGCGCACGAAAGATATCTGGATGTTTGGCTTGGCGCAGATGCTGTCGACCGTATCGCCTGCCATGTTCGAAGAGTTTGAGATTGATATCTGTATGCCGATATTTGAACGCTTTGGGCTGGTGTATTACGGGTGCTGTGACCCACTTGATAGGAAGATGGCGCAGGTGCGCAGGATACCGAATGCACGCAAAATCTCCATGAGCCCGTGGGTTGACGAACATCGCGGTGCTGAAGAGATCGGCAAAGATTACGTGTATTCCCGAAAACCGAACCCTGCGTTGTTGGCTTGGGGCACATTTGATGAGGCGGAAGTCAGGAAGCACATCCGCACGACTGTGGACATATGCAAGCAGCATGGCTGTTCGTTGGAGCTCATTCTTAAGGATATCAGCACCGTAGCCTACCAGCCGCAGCGCCTCTGGCGATGGGCGGAGATCGCCATGGAAGAGGCTGGCGCTTGAGTTCTGGTGAGTGTATGAACATATCCCTTGAACGCTTGAAAGCCGATCTGGCAGGTTCAGGACTGCTGCCGGGTGACCACATTCTGGTGCACTCATCGCTGTCGCGTATCGGTTGGGTAGATGGCGGGGCAGATACAGTCATAG
>CAZFLA010000044.1:0-17029 GCA_964519405.1 uncultured bacterium | reverse complement strand
CCCGACACTGACTGGTGCTGCGACAGATTCTCCCGAGCTGCCTCCGCGCTTTGATGCGCGTCATACACCATGCTGGACCGGAAAGATACCCGAAACCGCGCGGATGCGAGCGGGTATGCGTCGGAGCTTGCATCCTACCCATTCTGTCACGGCTGCCGGTAGGTTAGCAGAGTGGTTCATCTCGGGGCATCAGTATGTGCGGACCCCTTGCGGGTTCGGTTCTCCATACGATAAATTGGCTGCAATCGGCGGCAAGATACTGCTCATTGGAGTTACGCAGCAATCGAACACAAGCTTTCACCACGCTGAGGAGATCGCAGGTGCACCGTATGTGAACCAATCAGAGCCCATCAATGTCGATATCATCGATGAAGCTGGCAGCCGGCACATCATGTTAGCGACTGCGATACACAGTTGGATGTATTCCAGAGATTACGATGTTTTTGAGCCCGATTTAGTGGCCATGGGTATATGTAAGCTGTCTCAGCTTGGTGACGCGGAGCTTCGTGTGGTCGATGCTATGCGGCTTCGGAAATACCTAGTAAACAAGCTGCTGAGGGATCCATTGGCTACACTAGCAGATTCCGAAAAAGTACGTTGGCGAAATAATCAGCAGTAGGACTATAGATTGAACATCATTGACAACCGTACATCGAATACTGTCATCGTCGTAGCCGATCATGCTCATGCTGCCGAGGTCACTGCTGCTCAGGAGTTGGTTGATCACCTTCAGAAGATGACTGGGGTTCGGCTGCCAACCAACCGCGAATCCGAATATACCTCCGGCGCCATGATATCCATCGGTTTTACGAGCGTCCTCCCGGCGGCGCTCAAGCGCGAACGCTTTGGCAAGCTGACCGATGATGAGATATTGATCTGGAGCCATGGTGACGTCTTGTTGCTTGCTGGCGGTTCTCCGCGGGGAACACTTTACGCCGTATACGAATGGCTGCATCAGCTTGGTGTGCGGTTCTACAGCGAGAAGTTTACAAAGATACCAGCCATCAAGCGTATACAGATGCCTCGGAACTACCGTTACCGACCGGTGATGCGTGCTCGAAGCATACTCGTAGGTAATGCTGGTGAAGCAGAATGGAGTGCACGCAACAGGTTGACCTCGATCGCGCTGTGGCGGCATCCTGGTGAAAAATACGGTGATGGCTGCTCCGAAGGCCCAGACATGCATACGTTCTGGCGTCAGGTGCCTGTTGATGTGCTGAAGGAACACCCGGAATGGTGCGCCGAGGTTGATGGTCGGCGGATGCTGCCAGCCGGCAACAACAACTGGGGTATGTGCCTGCAGGCTGAAGCCCGCGCCTACTTAGTCGCTAGGGGAATGGAGTATACTAGGCAGCATCCTGAGGTTAACACCGTATGGATGAGCTTTAATGACGGCAGTCCATACTGCAGCTGCCCTAAATGCTGTGCTTTCTACGAAGCACATGGCGGCGCTCCATCATCACTGGTGCTGCAGTTAGCCAACGAGATGGCTGATGCCTTAGCCGCAGAATTTCCTAAGCGCATGGTGAAAACACTGGCATATAGCTGGTCACTAACCCCGCCGCAGAATATTCGCGCTCGCAAGAATGTGACAGTGATGTTTTGCGCGATGGCCAACTATTACATTCCGTTAGCCTCTGGTAAACAGACCGAACAGCTGCGGGCTCACGCAGCAGGGTGGAAGAGGGTATGTGACAACCTCGCGGTGTATCTGTATGCGTACCCACCTGAATACTATTGGTATCCAGCACCGTGTTTGTATCTGTTCGGACAGAACATAAAATGGGCACAGAAGATAGGCTGCAACGACCTGTTTATGCAGGTCTCCGGTTTTGGTGGATCATATGGATCGGATGGTATGGATCTTCGTGCGTGGGTTTACTCGCGGATGATGTGGGATCCGAAGCAGAGTTTTGAAAAACTGGTTGAAGAGTTCGCGCGTGACAATTATGGTGCCGCATACAGTGCGGTGATGAAAGCGTTGGAGCGTGACCGTAAGGTGGCTTTAGGGCTGCCATACACGGACGGCAACGAGAACAGGGGATTAGTGGCTCCTGACTTTGTGTCACCAAAGCAGGTTCGTGAATCGAACCTGATGTTGGAACGAGCCTCGAATCTGCTTCAAGATACAGATCAGAAGAACCGGCTCGACCTCTTCCGGCTGGCCTATCTGTGGGCTGATGTTTGGAGCGGTTTTGATGGAGGCGGTAAGTACGACCCTGCCCGCAAAACATGGTCTGTGCCGATGACAGATGGTGCTGTGAGGAACCGCTTTGCCATCAAAGCGAAGCAGATAATGATTGATCATGGTGTTAACGGCTTGCGTGAAGGCGTGAGTTTGAACCCGCACAGCCTGGGTATTGACAAGATGGGTGTGGACTACAAAGCGGTCAGGCTATCTGATAATAATACCAGCGTTGTGGTGGTGCCCGAAATCGGCGGCAACTTATATGAGTTCAAAGCCACTGGTTCTGACTTTACCCCGCTTAAGGATGTCTGGATGATGACTATCGGCAGCTATCCGCTGCATTGTTCCTGGCGTGATATCATCAACGGCGACTATGTTTCTGGATACACGCTGGTCGGTGGTCAAAACGAATCTTCAGCAGTTATTCAAGCTCAAACGCAAGCAGCGGTTGTGAAGAAGATGGTTTCGGTTGCTGATGGTTGGTGCTCGGTAAGGTTAGAGGTGAACAGAACTGATGGTGCTGAGGCGTCCATTCGAAGCTCGCTGATGCTTGATATGCTGCCTAGTGTGCTGGGTGACTCACCGGTGGTCTACGTGGAAGTCGAAAACGCAGCTTGGATGAGTTTGAAGCTAGGTGAGGGGCTGGGCGATTTTTGGTATGCTTATGGCGGGTTGAATAGGCCAGGTATGACCGGGCGAATCATCATCGCGAGCGGAACACGAGCTGAAGGGGTGATGATTGCATTTGCCCCTAAACAACAGATAAACTTGGGATACGAGTATGATCGCTATGACTATCCTCATGGGTATGGTCATATGCTGGATATCTCGTTAACCAATCCAAATCGAACCACAAGCGCAGACAGTCCGCTGGTCATGGAATACAGGGTGAGGATTCTGCCAAGTGTCCGTGATGTCGTGGAGGGCAAATGAAACCGACAAATGACCGTAGGGCTATGTTGAAACTTCTTGGGGGAGCCGCATTGGGATTGGCTGCATCTGCATATGCCTCCGCGAAATCTAGTAATACAGACAGCATTAAGCGTGCTGGTAAATCAGCACTGTGTAAACCGGTGATAAGTGGCGCGTTATGGAGTGTCAGCCCAAGCAGCCTGGGGGTAATGAGTGACGACCAGATACGTGAAGAGCTCAATGAGCAGCGCAAAATCGGCTTCAGTTTGATTTGGATTAGCTACACCGCTACACTCATAGATTTGCCCGGTGACCCCATCATGCGGTTACTAGATATCTGCGCATCGCGGCATGTCCAGGTCATCATGGATGTGAACATGAGCCCGACATGGTATACAACCATCGACCTAAAGTCTGAACTTGCACTGTGCACCAAACATATCAAAGCGATGTCGGCAAAGTATGGTAAGCATCCTGCGTTTTACGCATGGTATATCCCACACGAGGTGTATGTCACGTGGGGATATGCCCGTACCTATCAAGATGGCTTATATGCAGGGATCGTAGAGGCGTGTCATTCGGTAGACAAACGGCCCGTGACGCTGTCACCATTCTTCATCTTGGATAACCGCAAGATATTTGGCGACTTTCGGTATGCTGAGCCCGAGGAATACTGCGATTACTGGCGTCATACACTGCAGAAGAGCCACATTGACATCATCATGATGCAAGACAGCGGGGAACACTTTTCATATGTAACGATGGATCAACGTCGGCCTTTCTTTCAGGCGATGAAACGGGCGTGTGACGACACACACACCAAGTTCTGGGGCAACGTGGAAACAGCTGAGTATGTGTGCCCGAGTATAGACGAGTATATCAAGCTGTATGGCAGGCGCCATCACTCTACTGTTGCAGAACTGCCGTGGAGGGCGGTGCCTATCGATCGGCTGCGGCAGAAGCTGGATCTGGTTTCTGAGTATTGTGAACGCATCGTGTGTTGGGGCTATTACGAGTTCTGCAAGCCTACCCTGAACGCGAATGCGGCCAAGTGGTATCAAGATTACCAAACATATTATCAACAAAGAAAAAGCAGTTAAAGGCGGTAGACTCATGCAAGAATCCTATGTTCTCGTTGGTGCCGGCAGCGTATCATTTACGCGGGGGCTTATTGCCGATATCATTTGGCAGAAAAAGCCGTGCAGTTTATCTCTGGTTGACATCAATGCAGACGCGTTGAAAGTCGCGGAGCTATATGCCGCGAAAATGATTGCTGCGAGCGGTGCTGACATCAAGCTGCGGGCATCTGTAGATCGGTGTGATGTTTTTCCGGGCGCCACCGCCATCATCTGCACTGTTGGAGTTGGTGGACGCAAAGCCTGGGAGCAGGATGTATTTGTGCCTCGTAAGCATGGCATCTACCAACCAGTCGGTGATTCGGTTATGCCTGGCGGAACGTCGCGTGCTTTGCGAATGATCCCAGCAATGGTCGACATTGCTCGGGATGCGCAAAGACTGGCTCCTGATGCTTTGTTCTTGAACTACTCGAACCCCATGGGGCCGATATGCCGAGCTATTCGCAAAGCGACTGGTGTTGAGGTAACCGGACTGTGTCACGGCGTTAATCACGTGGCCAGCTATTTGGCCAATGTGTTGGGCTGTCGTAAAGATGCACTCAGCTATAACGCAGTGGGTATGAACCACCTAACATGGTTTACCGATGTGGCGGTAGATGGTGTTGATGCCAAACCTCGGCTGAGGAAGCATGGCCAAGAAGTGCTGGCTGGGCAGAACCTTGCGCAAGTCGATAGCCCATTTTCATGGCAATTGATGGAATTGTTCGATGCTTTTCCGGCTGTGCTGGACCGCCATGTCACCGAGTTCTTTCCCTACCTGTTCCGCGGACGGGAGAGTTATTATGGTGTGACTTTGGGGGTAGAGGCCTTTTCTTTCGAGGATACTATAGCGTATGGTGATCAGGAGTTTGCCATGATGACCGAAATGGCTCATTCCGCTGAGCCTTTCTCAATCGACATGCTTGGACACTCCGATGGCGAACACGAACAAGTGATTGACATCATTAACAGCATACGTACCGATGACCAGCGTGTCTACTCCGCAAACCTACCTAATAAGGGGCAGGTGCCGAACCTGCCTGAGGATTCCATTGTGGAGTGCGCTGCAGTCGCCGGAAAGAATGGGCTGATACCTATCCAACAGAAGGCGCTGTCAAGCGGGGTCGCGGGTACGTTGGCAACGCGTATGCAGTGGGTAGAAACTGTGGTGGAAGCGGCTCTTGAGGGTGATCGCAGCAAGTTTGTTCAAGCGCTGATAATCGACGGTGCTGTGGATTCTGTAAAGCAGGCTGAAGCACTGGCTGATGACTTGTTGAAGGCGCAGAAGCAGTATCTGCCTCAGTTCAGTTAAGCAACAAGCTTAGTTGTTCCATATGGGATACCCCTTGTATCTTGGTGTTTCCACCAGATACAAGGGGTATTTACCATTATCGAACTTGGTAGCGATAGTTAAAGCGTCGATCTGGCGCAACGTCGCCATTTAAGAAGAAACTCTCGATCTTCGTGCGGTCTTGAATGTTGTCAGCCCACTTGAAGTCGATAGTGAACTTGGACTTACCAGAAAGCCCCAGCATACTTTTCGGCACTGCTATCTCTAGCGTTTTAGCCCCTACTGCAATGCGCACATTACCGCAGTCCTCAAAACTGATGCCATTCCATTTGCTGACCTTGGCTAGATCCCTGGCAGCATATCCGCTGTTCACGATGTAGTCGTAGCCGTTCCAACCAGTGTTGTAGTTGTTATCGGCATCGATGTATAACAGCATCCAGTCTGAGCCATACGATGGGCTCAGGACGCCGTTTGTCTGCGCCATGAAGTAAAGATTCTGTGCATCACGCGAGACCTTGCAGCTCATGATGTCATTACGCCCAGTATTATCTACATACTGAAGCTTATTCCAGCCCTTGCTGTTTCGTGTGGCCGTATCGTTGATGTGATCGCGGAACTCTGGCTGCACTGTATTCCAATCGTCGAACTGGCCGTCAATTGATATAGTTTTGGGAGCACTCGGGGTTGGGATAGCACGCGCACCCTTGTATTGGCGCACCGATGCAACACCAAGGTAATACATGGCGTCGGTGTAATCGCCCTTCATTGGCTCCATATCTCGGTTGAACTCGCGGTCATATGTGTCAACAAAGAATGGGTCTCCAACCTTGGCTGGACGTCCTGCATACAGCAGGTAGCCTGGGTTTGTAAAACGCTGGGCTATCCATTCGTTCCAGCCATCGATGAAGATCACTTCTGGGTCAACATCGAGGGCCCGTTTCCACATCTGTGCGAACATCAGCCCTTTTTCTGGTGTCACTTGATCATATGGCGGCTGCTTTTCGGACTGAAGGCTGTGGCCCCTGTTTTCATGGGGGTGACCACCTACAGAGACACTCACTTCTTCCTTGTCACCGGGATTACTCCAAGCGACACCCTGGGGATAGTGGTCAATCCATGTCCAGTAGTTCTTTTCGGAACCGCCGTTGAATGCCCAACAGGATCGTACTGTAAAGAAGTCAAGTGCTTCTTTGGACAGCTCTTCTGGTTTTGCTAGGATAAGCGGCTTACCCTTATACATGAACCAAAACTGCTTGTAGTAACCGGGTGTATATAGCTCCTTCATGAGGCGGTTTACGGTATCACCACTACTGCTCCATGTGATAAAAGCCACCTGAGGAACAGTCTCGCCGTCTTTGCGCATATCGGTCATGACTTGAAGAAGCAGTTTATAGTGCTTTTCGTAAGTAGCTGCATTTGTGGCGTCGAAGAACAGCACGTCTACGCCCATGTCGCTTAGCATGCGCACATGGCGTCGATATACCCATGGATCGGTCGATATGTAATAACCGACTTCTGGCTCGGTCCAGTGGTGAAATCCATGCATGCCACCCCAGTCACGGGTTCCATTCAGGATTTTTGATATATCCCACGGACCTGGCATGTCTTCGTTGTGCCACAGAAAATAGAACATCCCCACCGTTTTGTTAGTTTGAGGTTTGCGCACCTCTGGTGCAACGGGGAGATTGCGGCCTATTCCATCGGTGGCAACCCATGTGTCGGAATACAGATCGCGTGTGCCTGGTATAGCTGCAAATGCACTGCTGGCAACCGTAGTGATGGCAGCGACAGCAAGAATCTTTTGAATGTTCATCACTTTACCTGATACCTATAGTTAAACCTGCGATCGGGAGCGACATCTCCATTGTTGAAGAATTCCTCTACAGAGGTTTGCTTCTGGATATTGTCTGCCCACTTAAAGTCGATCGTAAATTTGGATTTTCCCGATAATCCTAGCGTCTTCTTGGGCACCGCTATTTCTAGGTTATTTCCCTTACAAGCCATCTTGCAGGTGCCAGATTTGACGAATGCTTTACCATTCCACTTTTTAACTGCGCCGGAATCCACTAGATAGTCGTAACCCATCCAACCTGTTTTGTAGGAGCTGTCACTGTTGATATACAGCAACATCCAGTTTGGGGTTCCTTTGCCGACAATTGGTGCGGCAGTAGTTGCCAGGAAATAGAGCGATTGTGTGTCACGGCTGACCTTAAAGTCCATCAGGTCATTGCGGCCAGTGGTGTTCACATACTTCAGTCCACCGCATCCTACACTGTCGCGTGAAGCGGTGTCGTCAATCCAATCGCGAAACACAGGGCTGACGGAACTCCAGTCGGAGGTGCTGCCATCGATCTTGATGGTTTTAGGCTTACCTGCTAACGGCAGGGGACGAACTCCCTTGTATTTACGCACATTGATGATGGTCTGGTAAAACGTATTGTCGGTGTAGTCGCCTTTCATAGGCTCTATGTCGCGGTTGAACTCGCGGCTGTAGCTGTCTACAAAGAACGTAGCTCCCTTTTCGCGCTTGCCTACGAATTCGGTGTTTCCGTCGTTGATGAATCGCTGAGCGACCCACTCGTTGTATCCTGTGACAAATACTAGCTTCGGATCCACATCCAGTGCCCGCTTCCATTGCTCGGTGTAGTTAGGCGCGATTTCCGGTTGGACGTTATCGGGAGATGGTTGAATGCCATTATTGTAGCTTCTGCCCTTATTCGTGGTGGCGTGATGGCCAACGCTGACTGACATCTCCTCTTTTTCGCCGGGTTCTGACCAGCATACACCTTGCGGTGGGTTGTCTAGCCAAGTCCAGTAGTCTTTCTTTTGTCCGCCATTCCAAGCCCAGCATTCCCGCAGAGTGAAGAAGTCTTTGATGGTTTGTGACAGTCCGTTGTTTTGAGCAAGCAGCAGCGGTTTGCCCTTCCACATAAACCATAAGGGTTTATATAGTTCCTTGCTGTAGAAATTGCCGAATAGGGTGTTTACGGTGCGGGCACCGCCTGCCCATGACATAAAGGCTACTTGCGGGGTAGATTCGCCTTTTGCACGCAGCTCCGTGAACTCTTTGCAGATAGCCAAATATGCTGGTTCATACACAAATCCGTTGGTGACGTCGAAGAAGATGACATCAACACCCATCTCAGTTAACTGCCGGCAATGCCGTTTGATGACCCAAGGATCACCGGTCTGGTAGTATCCAATTTCGGGCTCTGACCACCAGTGAAAGGCACCTGGGGGGCCCCATTGTTGTTCGCCCTTTAGTATCTTGGATGTGTCGTAAGGTCCTGGCATAGCAGGTGTTTGCCATAGGAAGTAAAACATACCTATTGTGCGGTTTGGTTTAACTGCTCCTACTTGTTCATACTGGGGAAGAACCCGATTGGCTCCATCGGATGCCACCCAAGTGTCGGGCATCACGTCTCTTGCCGCCGCAGCGCTGGCAAGCAGACCGACCGCTGAGACGACGGTGAATAGTCGATTTGCGATCATCATGTCCTCCTCGAAGTGATAATAGTTAATATATTCGACATATATAGCTGTGATTCCTTGAAGCATGCCGACAGCCATCGGCAACGTGGATTATAATATACAGGTGCTCATTTTAGAACACTCACTCATCATTGGGGGAAGATAATACTCATGGCACGAAAACGACTGCTCAGCGGGATGCAGCCTACGGGGATTCTGCACTTAGGCAACTACGAAGTACTAAAGAACTGGGTCAATTTGCAAGATGAATACGAATCGTATTTCTTCATCGCAGATTGGCATTGCCTGACAACTATGCAGGAAAAAACCGATCAGATCATTCCGAATGTGCGGTCAGTTGCCGCAGAGTTCATTGCGGCCGGTATTGACCCGAAAAAGTCTACGCTGTTCGTTCAAAGCCACGTGCCGGAACATGCCGAACTCCATCTGCTGTTTAGCATGATCACCAGTTTAGGCTGGTTGGAGCGCGTGCCTTCATATAAAGAAAAGCGTGAGAACCTCAACTTAGAGGATAGTGTGAGTTATGGTCTATTAGGGTATCCTGTTCTTCAGGCTGCTGATATTTTGATCTATTTAGCTGATGTGGTACCGGTAGGTGAGGATCAGCTGCCGCACCTAGAACTCACACGTGAAATCGGACGCCGATTTAACTTCCTTTATGGCAACTTGTTCCCAGAGCCAGATGCCATTGTTCAGCGTGTGAAGCGGCTTCCAGGCTTAGACGGACGCAAGATGAGCAAGTCGTATAATAATGCGATCTACCTCGCAGACGACAATGATACGATATGGACCAAGATCCGTAATGCTTATACCGACCCTACGAAAATTCGTAAAGATGATCCAGGACATCCTGATGGCTGCACGGTGTTTGCACTGCATCAAGCGTATAGCCCCGATGTTGCTGACATCGAATGCGAATGCCTTGAAGGTAAGCGCGGTTGTATGGTGTGTAAAAAACAACTTTGCGAACGTATGGTCGCTCAGCTAGAGCCCCTTCATGCGCGCCGGCAGGAACTGATGGACAATCCGACCGAGCTGGATACCATCTTACGAGATGGCGCGGTGCATGCTAAGGATGTAGCCAGCGACACCATGAAGCGTGTACGCAGCTTCATGAAACTGATTTAACAATATGCTTCGTATGGGATACGGCTGGTGAGTGATACTATCCAGCCGTATTCACTCTGAAAGGCCAATACACCACCATTCCCGAAATCGGCAGCACAGATCGGGAGTATCAGCATTTGGGGAGAGAGCATGCATCCTGATATCCTTCATATCGGATCAATAACAATCCATTCCTATGGCATGATGATTGTGCTAGCTATAGTCTGCTGTGCAATCGTAAGCAGGAAAGTCTCTGCGCAATATGGCATTAGCTTCGATGACATAGTTGATGTGATGAGTTTGGGTATTGTGCTTTCGCTTATTGGCGCCAGACTGCTGTATGTGGCACTCAATTGGTCCAGCGAGTTTGCCGGTAACCCGATATCTGCCTTAAAAGTATGGGAGGGTGGGCTCAGCTTCCATGGCTCGTTAGCTGGTGCGATTTTGGCGGTGGTGGTGATGTGCCGCGTCCGCAAGAAAACTTTCTACTCGTATGTTGATTGCATGGCTCCGGGTTTCGCATTTGGCTACGCCATCGGGCGGATAGGGTGTTTCCTAAACGGGTGCTGTTATGGTAAAGCCTGCAGTGCTGAATGGGGCATGCACTTTCAAGGTACCGAAGGCTACCATATACCAACTCAGTTATACAGCAGCTTGTTTGGTGTGTTAATAGGAAGCATATTGCTGTATGTGCAGACAATACGACCGAAGCAAGGCGTTGTATTCTATCTTTTCCTCTTTCTCTATTCGCTGTATCGGTTCATCATTGAATATTGGCGTGCAGGAGCAACCGCGGTGGTCACCTTTGACAATCTCACGCAGGCTCAATGGCTGAGTGTGGTTATGATGGTAGTTTTTGGCGTGATTTGCTTCAAGATATGGAAGGGTAAGTCTGTTGCCTAAAGTTCGATATGTTGTGGATTCTGAATGTGTTGGGATGCGGGTTGACGTCGTGCTTGTCTCGGCCACAGAGGGCTTAACACGATCGCAGGCAGGTAAGCTGTTCGATGCATCGTTGGTCACTATAAATGGAAAAGTCGTTAAGCCGCGATACAAGGTTGATGAAGGCGACATTTTAGAGTTTGATCAGCCGGAGCCTGTTCCTTCCATGGCACTTCCAGAAGATATCCCACTCGATATTGTTTATGAAGATCAGCATATGGCTGTGATCAATAAACCTCGTGGCATGGTGACACATCCGGCACCGGGATCATGGAACGGCACGTTAGTGAATGCCATCCTGGGACATTACGGGCAAGTATCGTCTGTGGGGCTTCCATTACGGCCAGGCATCGTGCATAGGCTTGATAAGGACACCACTGGACTAATAATGGTTGCCCGCAGCGATGAGGCTCATTACAAACTAGTGGAGATGATTGCCGAGCGTTCAGTAGAGCGCCGCTATTTGGCTTTGGTGTGGGGATGCCCCAGTTGGCAGCACGCAATGGTTGATGCCGCGCTTGGCCGCGACCAAGGTGACCCTACGAAAATGGCTGTTAGGCCAGAGATGCCCCGCAGTAAAGATGCGGTCACGGAGTTATACCTAAAACAAAGCTGGGGGATATGCAGTCTGCTTGAGGCGAAACTGCATACAGGCCGAACCCACCAGGTTAGGGTGCACTGCACATATGCACGGCACTCGGTGGTAGGTGATGCAGTCTACGGCAATGATGACCGTATACATACCATGCCTTTGGTGGTTCGGAAGGCGATGTTGGGGTTGCAAGGGCAAGCCTTACATGCATGGAGTTTGTCATTGAAACATCCCATCACCAATGAAGCAATACATTTTGAGGCACCTCCGCCAAGCGACTTTAAGCAAGTGATGGATGCCCTCGATAGCTATTACGCCAACCCATAAAATCCAAAGAGTTTAATAAAAAAAGCCCCTCTAGGCAACGCCTAGAGGGGCAAATCTTATCACGGATTACTTCTGAGAATCCTTCAGTGCTTTCACACTGTCCGACCATTGATTTTCGATCGCTTTGTTATCGAGTTTCACTTCGGCTGTAATTCTCAGCGGGTTCATCTCTTTGTTCAGGTCGCGCGTGCTTCTGCTGAGCATGATGGCTTTCTTAAGCTCATCTTTGATCTCATTGAAGGGCACAACACGTTCAGCTTTTCGGTCGGTGACTTTGATAATCAACCAAGCCGACTGTCCTGGTCCGCTCTCCACAGACACTGGCGGAATGGGGTCGTTGAGCTTTGCCTTCTTAACTAAAGGCTCAATGGCAGTTCCTAGTCCCTGCACTGGCACCCAGTTTGGAATTCGTCCGCCCTGTGCTTTGAACGCGTTTGTGGACATGCTCATAGCGACGTCTTCAAAAGAGCGTCCCTTATTGATTGCTGAGTATGCCTTATCAGCATCTGCTTTGGTCTTACTTTGGATGACCGATATCTTAACCCGCTCTGGCTCGGTGAAACGCTCTTTGATGTTGGCCTGGTAAATCTTCTTCACTTCGTCATCGGAAATTTTGATGCCCTTTGTGCGAAGCTTAAACTTGGCTAAGTCGTAGGAAAGCGTATCTTTAACATCATCAGGGGTAAGGTTCAGCTTCTTCATATTGTCAGCAAAACTGTTCTGTTTAGCTTGACGATTGTATTCCTCGTTAATCTCATCTTTAGTGGGTACTAGGCCTTCTTTTTTAGCCATATCCATGATGATCTGTCGATCGACAAGGGCACTAAGTGCTACGAACCCAGCGGGTGAAGTGATGGGCTGGTTAGTTCTGGGATTAACACCGATAGGTACCGTTAATGCTTCAAGCTGCTTAATATAGGTTTTATTGCTGATTTTATTACCATTAATGGAACCTACGTTATTTGAGCCGCAACCGGTCAGAAGAGCGGCGGTCAGCGAGACTCCGGCGACAAGCCACAGTGTGCTTTTCGTCGATTTCATGATGTGCTAGCTCCTTCCAGAAGAACGAAATTAGAATCAAGACAAAATGAGTAAAGCAAAGCGCTGTTAACTCTACAGTTTATTATACGCTTAGGAACACAAAGTGTGTTTCATATCGATGTGCATGGAAAAGCCCTGGTTAGGCTTCGATAACCAGGGCGATATAGGATACTTGCGTTATGTATGAAGTTAAATTACAGCCTTCGATTAAGCTGGGCTGACGTTTGAGGCTTGTGGCCCTTTGTTGCCGTCAACGACTTCGAATTGTACGCGCTGTCCCTCTGCGAGGGTTTTGTGGCCATTCATGACGATGGCAGAGTAGTGTACAAAGACATCCTTGCCTTCTTCGGTTTCAATGAACCCATAGCCCTTGGAGTCATTGAACCATTTAACGGTACCGTTTTGCATTACCTTTGCTTTCCTCCTTGCATGGTGCAAAAGCTCTCACCTGCTGCAGTCAATTTCGGAATAATAGAAGCCTGATATAATGCCCAAAATCATTGCAACATGGAATTGATTTTACACTAATTCCTGAAAATTACAAGGGTTTTTGAGCAATTTAACTTATATTTATATAAAATTCCTAAAAATCCTGCTCTGCTGATGGATACGAACCGATTATCGTCAGCTGCGAACAGAGTGGCTTTAACTCTTCGATGGCTGCGGCGATGACGGGGTCCTTTCTATGACCATCAACATCGACGTAAAAAATATACTCGCCAAGGCGTCTTTTTAGTGGTCGGCTCTCAATCATAGACATGTTAATGTTATGGTCTTGAAAGACGCTCATTGCACGTATCAGCATCCCCGGCCGGTTTTCTACGCTAAACATGAGGCTGGTTTTGTCATGCCCGGTTGGCCGCGGTTCATTACGCCCAACAATTAGGAAGCGTGTGAAGTTCCATGGGTTGTCTTCAATGCTGGCGGCTACAATGTTTAGGTGGTAGAGCGTTGCCGCGAGGGGGTTCCCAATCGCGGCCGATGAGGGCTCTTTGCTCGCTAGTTCTGCCGCGCGGCTGGATGTGGTTACCTCGCGGACATCTACATTAGGCAGATTCTTCTGAAACCACTCTTTACATTGTTGGTAAGGCTGAACACCTGTGAATAATACTTTGATATTTTCTATCGACTCTGACGAAAGTAAGTTGTGGTGGATCTGCTCGTAATTTTCTGCTACGACCAGTAACTTTGTGCTTCGCATTTCATCAAGTGTGTCAGGGATGGCACCTGCAGTGGAGTTCTCCACGGGAACGATGCCGTAATCTGCGTTTTCGCGGGCGACCTCGTTAAAAACCTCGCGAATGCTGCCCACTGGATGCGGTTCGCAGAATTCGCCGAACTGATGAACGGCCGCAAGATGACTAAACGAACCAGAGGGCCCCCAAAAGGCCACCCGCAGTGGTTTCTCAAGGTTGCGCGACGCTGATATTATAGAGCGAAAGATAGATGATACATGCTCGTTATTTAGCGGACCTGGGTTGTGTTCCGTCAGTCGACGCAGAATTTCATGTTCCCGTTCTGGAACATACACAACAGAATCGATTACGTTCTTTGCTTTGCCAATTTGTGATGCGATCTCGGCCCGTTTGTTAATAAGTTCTAGTAACTCAAGGTCGATATTGTCTATCATTTCGCGAAGTTTTTCTATGCCCATGATTAGCGATTACTCCGATGTGACTGTTATAGTCTATTCCCTTTAGGATATCATTACTTTGTAATAATATAAAAATCGGGCTGATGAAGCTCGGATACAGGTAACAACATATGACAACTAATCTTCCGCCACAATCGGCTCAGGTTGCAGATTGGATCCGGTGCGACGGTTGTAAACATATCTTATTTAACCGGGACTTCGTGAGAAATGCGAAGGTGTGCCCAAGATGCTCGCATCATCACAAGCTAACGGCTTGGGAACGCATAGAGCTATTAGTGGATCCATCTACTTTCGTTGAAACTAATGCTGATCTCTGCTCTTACAACCCGCTTGATTTTCCTGAATACGACCAAAAACGCGTCAAGAGTATGACTGCCACAGAACTGAAAGATGCCGTGGTTACTGGAAGCTGCAGCCTGGGGGGAAGCGCAGTGGTCATGGCTGTTGCCGACTTCCGCTTTATGGGAGGCAGCATGGGCAGTGTGGTTGGCGAAAAGATTGTCAGAGCCGCCGCATTGAGCCTTGAACAGTCGCAGCCGTTCATCACGGTCTCAAGCTCGGGTGGAGCCCGCATGCAGGAAGGACTTCTGTCGTTGATGCAGATGGCCAGAACATGCGAAGCGGTAGGAAGGCTATCCGACGCTGGCATACCATTTATCAGCATCTTAACAGACCCCACAACAGGCGGAGTTTTGGCTAGTTATGCATCAGTTGCTGATGTTATTATTGCTGAACCAAGATCGCATGTTGGTTTCGCTGGTCAGCGGGTAGCCGCTCAGGCAGGTGTCACGCGAACACCCGCGAATTTCCAAACAGCTGAGTATCAGCTTCAAAATGGCATGATTGATATGATCGTTGATCGCAAGGAGCTTCGGAACACACTGATCCGGCTGCTTCGATTGATGGGGAGGAGCTGATATGCCTACCGTGTTGGATTTTGAAAAGCCCATTGCTGCCCTCGATGTAAACATCCAAAAACTGAAGGATCTATCTGCACGACAGGGAGTTGATAACAGACAGAATATCGCTCAACTGGAAGCTCAGCGTGAAGAGCTGTTAAGCCAGATATATACCAACTTAACACCTTGGGATCATGTGCTGCTTGCTCGACACCCCGATCGCCCAAAGACTATGGACTACATCCAGGCCATTTTCGATGATTTCATAGAACTGCATGGCGATAGGGTTTATGGCGATGATTCGGCTATGATCGCCGGACTTGGCTCTATCAAAGGCACCTCTGTAGCCGTTATGGGACAGCAAAAAGGCTCTGACCTAAAAGAGCGCCAGAGACGTAACTTCGCAATGGCACGTCCAGAGGGCTACCGTAAGGCCATGCGTGTGATGAGGATGGCTGAGAAGCTCAACATCCCGATTATTACCATTATTGATACCCCGGCCGCCGATCCTAGCCCAGACAGCGAATCTCGCGGCATTGGCGAGGCCATTGCGCGCAACCTCATGGAGATGTCTTTGCTAAAAGTGCCCATCGTGTCACTGGTTATTGGCGAAGGCGGCAGCGGCGGAGCTTTAGGCATTGGCGTGGGTGACTTCATGTTGATGATGCAGTATTCGGTGTATTCGGTGATCCCGCCAGAGGGATGCGCTGCCATTCTTTGGCGTGACCCCACAAAAGCCGCTGATGCCGCTGCCGCTTTGCGGGTGACGGCTCAAGATGCCTATAAGTTGGGCATCGCCGACTCCGTGGTTCCAGAGCCGTTGGGCGGAGCTCACAGAGCCCCTGCACAAGCCGCAGAGCATGCCGGTAATTTGCTGTCGGAGGAACTGACCTCGCTGCAGCAACTGCCACTTGCTGACCTACTGCGGATGCGTCATGAAAGACTGCAGAAGATGGCGCGTTATCAGGGCTAACCGCAAACTGAAGGCATCGAAGTCATTACCGAAAAGTAAGGGAGCCGCATCCTAGCTGGGTGCGGCTCCCTTATGCATATATTCCTATAGCAGATAGATGCTATGTTTCCCAAGTGACGTGAAGCGGAGTCTTTTGGCCGATGTTGTCGCTGACAGGGCATCTACTCTCGATCATGGTTAGCCATTCATCGAGTTGCTTGTCCGAAGCATTCGACTTGACGTTCAACACAGCCTTGACGCTTTTGAAGCCAGACCTCACACTAGGATTTGCTCCCATAAAACCTGAAGGATCCATTGTGCCTTCAACATGGATGTCAAGCGATTCAATAGTGAACCCCAGTTCTTTTGCGATCATGTGGGCGACAACATTAAGGCATCCACTGAGAGCACCAAGCAGATACTCTACAGGGTTGGGCCCTGCGTCGGCCCCGCCGAGGCTAGGTGGTTCGTCTACGGTAAAGTTGAAGCTGCGAGCCATCACACTCGTTTCTGTGGC